>CALXUY010000101.1 GCA_944391805.1 uncultured Clostridia bacterium | reverse complement strand
GGCAGGTGGCAAATAGCCACAAACAACCGCTATGGCGGTTGTACGAATTTTTGCTTTGCAAAAAGTTCCCACGAATCCAACGCCGTGGGCGTTGTGTCGCAAGGCGCCGGAGGTGCTGAACAACCGCCGGGGCGGTTGTTTGATTTTCTGCTCCGCAAAAGTTTCCGCCCGCAGGCGGCGAAATTCCTATACGGCGGCGAACTCGCGAAGCGATTCGCAGATTTGGAACAAACCCTCAGATTGTAGACAAAAGGCGCATCAAATCAAAATTGCACAAAAGCGGATTCGCAAATTTTCAGCCGGTTTTGCCGAATTAACGAAACACAAACATTTGATAAAAAAAGCAACAACATCTGAGCGGTATTCTATACGCATCCAAATCAAACAGGGAGGAAATCAAAATGAACAGAAACGATCAACAATTCATCGCACAGAAAATCCGCACGCAGTACATGGAACAGCAAAACACCGAGCTGGACGCGCTCCGGGCGCTGGACGCCAAGGCGAAACGCCCCGCAAACATCTTTTCCTATCTTTTCGGGGGGCTTGGCGCCATCATCATGGGCTGCGGGATGAGCCTTGTGATGACCGACATTGGCGTGACGCTGGGGCTGGAGAACGCAATGGTGCCCGGCATTGTCATCGGCGTGATCGGGCTGGCAATGGCGCTGATCAATTATCCGCTCTACCGGCAGATTCTCCGGGGACGCAAGCAGAGGTACGCGCCCGAAATTCTCGCGCTCAGCGAACAGCTCATGAACAAACAATAAGCAGCAAACAATCATCAGAAAAGGATGTGGAAGCAATGGGAAACTTTTTCAAACACGCATTTGAGGATATGAAGGAAAGCGCAAAGGCGCAGCATGAGGTGGACAAGGCGGATTTTGAGGCGGTAAAGGCGGAGTCCCGTGCAAATTGGGAGGAGGCCAAGGCAGCGGGCAAGCCGGAGCGCCGCCGGGCGATGATGCAGGCCGCGCATGACGCGCAGCTTGCCGAGGCCAATCAGAGAAGGGCTGAAGCGGAGGCGCGCACGGAGGCGGCAAAGCAGGGCAAGGAGCCGCCGGCGGACCACTGACCGTGTGGGGGCGATGGGAGCTGCCCGGCCGCGCCCGGTTTGACGGAGCGCCGCAATGAAAAAGAAATTGGAATACCGGGTGGCAGACCGGACCGTGGAGCGGGAATACCACTATATTCCGTTCCGGTATATTCTTGCGATTCTGATCGCGGTATTTGAGGTGGCGGCAATCATCGGAATTGTGGTGACGCTCTGCTATTATGTGCCGTATTTTTACCTCCTGTGCTGGATGACCGAAATCGCCTGCGTCGTCAACATCGCCGCCTCGGACGACAACCCCGATTTTAAGGTCCCGTGGCTTTTGGTTGTGATGGTTTTGCCGATTGCCGGATTTATGCTGTATTTTCTGTTTTATTCCCGGAAGCTCAAGCGCAAGTTTGTCAAACGGCTGCAGGCTCTGAAGGAGCACTCCTATCACAGAGACGACCGGGCGCTGCTGGAACAACTGCGCCGGGAAAATCCGGCCGCGGCCGCACAGGCAGGCATGCTGTGCCGCATCGCGGAGGCGCATCTGTTTACCGATACCGCGCAGACCTATTTCCCGCTGGGGGAGGATCTGTTTCCGCGGCTGCTTGCCGATCTCCGTGGGGCGGAACGGTTCATTTACATGGAGTATTTCATCATTGAGGAAGGAAGGTTCTGGAACTCGATTCTGGATGTACTCAAAGCAAAGGCCGCCGAGGGGGTGGATGTGAAGGTTGTTTACGACGACATCGGGTGCATGATGACACTGCCTGGCGACTACTGGAAAACCCTCCGGGGCTACGGAATACAAGCGACCCCGTTTTCCCGGCTCCGCGGGAATGCCGACAAGCTCGCCATGATCGGCACCATCAATCTGGATTACAGAAGCCTTGTCCACCACTTTGAAAACGGGGTGTGGATGTATCGGTGCGATTCGATCCGGGACCTGCGGGCAGATATGGAAGATACCTTGGAAAAATGCATCCGTATCACGCCGGACATGCTCAGGCTCCATCTCCCGCAGAGGATCGTCAACGCCGTGGTGCGGATATTTGCACCGATGCTCTGACGCGGGCTTCTCAGATCAGTAGACCACAGACAAACCGGAATGATCACAGAATGGAGAATATTGTAATGACAGAACTTGAAAAAGCGTTGTCCGGGAACACCTTTGACAGAAGGGACCCGGAGGTCAGAGCTTTTCAGGCAAGGGTAAAGGATCTTTGCTTTGAATTCAACCATACCAAGCCATCGGATTCCAGACGGGCGGAGCTGATCGCCGAGCTGGTTTCCGGCTATAACCCGTATGTGTTTATTGAGGGCGGCTTTGAATGTGTGTTCGGTAAGAATATTCACTTCAAGGGAATGTCAATGATCAATTATGGCTGCACGTTTTTGGATTCCAATATCATCGAGATCGGTCACTGTGCCCTGATCGGTCCGGGCTGTAAACTGATCTGCACCAACCACGCGCTTGACGGGGAGGAGAGACTGAAGGGGGTGTTTGCCGACCGGCCAATTGCGATCGGGGAGAATGCTTGGCTGGGTGCAGATGTGACGGTGCTTCCCGGTGTAACGATCGGAAAAAACAGCGTGATCGGTGCCGGCTCCGTGGTGACAAAGGATATTCCCGAAAATGTGGTTGCCGTGGGCAATCCCTGCAGGGTGCTCAGACCAATCACCGCGGATGATAAAATTCTGAAGAGCGATGCCGGGATATAACGCAAGCATCGCTTGAAGCGGAAATAATGGGAGCGAGGTGATGAGGTATGGGAAGCGTTTTTCACGATTTATACGATATGCTCAAGCGCAATGAAAAGGAAATGCTGATCAGCCGGTCCGGATCCACAACAGATTCCAGATGCGAAAAAATCCGTTCAGGGCAAAGCTATCTTTACAAACGCTGCGGTATGGAAAGCGAAGTGCTTGAAATCCGTTTCCGTTCCAGGGTTTTCGGCGCGCAATTGAATCAGGCGCTGTTGATCGCCATCAAACGGTATCCCTATTTCAATACAAGGCTGGTTGAAAAGGACGGGGATTTTTATATCGTTCAGAATGAGCAGGGGCTGACGGCGAAAAGAACCAAGAAGCTGGCGAGACTGGGACATATCAGCTGCGGGTATCATCTGATCGACGTCACGTATTTCGATGATTCGGTATATATATCCTTTCATCACGCATTGTGCGACGGCCGCGGAATCATGCCGTTTGTTGAAACGCTGGTATATTACTACTGCGTGCAGAGGTACGGAAGCACCCCGGCCCCGGAGGGGATTCGCCTTGCGGGAGAGCCGCTGCTTCCCGGGGAAACCGTTGACCCTTTCCTCAAAGAATATGACTTTGACCAGAGTAAGGAATTGATCGGTTTTTCCCGTGATGCGTTTGCAATTCCGGAAATCGGTTTGCCCAAGCAGAGCCTCAATTATCGGTACGAGCTTCAAATTCCGGCATCCCGGTTTATGCAGGTGTGCAAGGAATTTCACGCCACGCCTGCAATTCTGCTTGCCCTGCTGATGAATCGCGGGATTGCGAACATGTATCCCGACTACGATCGGCCCATTCATGCGAATATTGCCGCCGACATGCGGGACGCGCTGGATGCGCCGAACACCTTCAAGAACTGCGTCAGAAGCATGATTCTGCCATACGACAGGGAGCTTGCCGCAAAGAGCCTGTGCGAGCAGGCCTCCGAATACCGGAGGCTGCTGAGTGCTCAGCGTGACCGGGACTTTTGCCGCAAGGAGGCCAATGCAATGATCGGACTGTTTGACCGGCTGGACCATCTGGATTCCTATCAGGAAAAGCAGAAGATCATGACCTTTTTTGAAGGAATGACGTTAAACACCTATATCATCAGTTATCTCGGAAGGATGAAGCTCGGGGAAAACGCCGCGCATATCGACGGAATGCACCTCTATAACTCCGGAACAACCGGGCTCGGCATCAATATGATTGCCTGTGGGGAATCTTTTTGTCTCGATTTCAAGCAGAGCTTTCCGTCGGACAAATATGTAAAAGCCTTCCGTGAGGAGCTGGAAACCCTCGGCATTGGCTATCAGGCCAGCGGCCAGATCCCGTTTATCACCCCTTGTGACTCCATTATGAAAAGAAACGAGGCAGGGTAATCCGATATTTTTCTGTCAGAAGGCCAAAACGAAACAAAACGTTCACATTTATGTGGTATGATGATCACAAACGGGCGCCCGGCGTCAGCAGGGCATGCACTGCCGGTTTGGAGCTGCGGAAGTCTGCCATACTGCCGGCGGAGCGGCCGCTCGGAAACAGTCAACAAGCAAAAGGGGGCATTTTCATGTTTCAGGTACTGGTGCTGGAGGATAACAAGGATCTGAACCGCAGCGTCTGTTCCTTTCTGAATCAGAACGGATACGAGGCGACGGGCTGCCTGTGTGCAAACGATGCCTACGACGCCATGTATGAGCGGGTGTTTGATCTGATCATCTCGGATATCATGATGCCGGATGTGGACGGCTTTGCGTTTGTGGAAACGGTTCGTAGTCTGAATCAGGATATTCCGATTCTGTTCATGACGGCAAGAGATGATTTTGCATCCAAGCAGAGAGGCTTCCGGGCCGGGGTGGACGATTATATGGTCAAGCCGATTGATCTGGATGAGCTGCTGCTGCGCATCGGCGCGCTGCTGCGCCGGTCCAAAATCGCCGCGAGCCGCCGCATTGAGGTGGGGAATTTTGTGATGGACGCGGACGCGCGCACGGCCTGCCTTGGCGAGGAAGAAATTCCGCTCACGGCAAGGGAATTCAACCTGCTCTACAAGCTGCTGTCCTATCCCAAAAAGACCTTTACCCGTACCCAGCTCATGGATGAATTCTGGGACGCCGACACCCAGACCGGCACGCGGACGGTGGACGTTTATATGACCAAGCTCCGCCAGAAGCTCGCCGGATGTGACGCCTTTGAGCTTGTCACGGTGCACGGGCTTGGCTACAAGGCGGTGATCCGGTGAGAGGCAAACGGCAATTCAAGCGCTTTCTGCTTGCGGTTTATCGGTTTTTTACGGTTTTTTTGCTGGTCGCCTTTGTTACGACCTGCTGTATGATGCTGTTTGTTTCCACCCTGTCGGAGACGCTCGGCATCACGCTGACAAGAGAGAATCTGAACGCGGCCGCGAAGCTGACCTTCTGGAACGTGGTGCTGATCAGCCTGCTGCTGGGCCTTTTGTATGAGCTGCGCCGCAGGCTGACGGTGGAGCGCCCGGTCAGGCGCATTCTCGAGGCGTCGCAGAAGATCATGAAGGGGGATTTTTCGGTGCGGATCCCACAGCCGAGGCTTGGGAGCGACGAGAGCTTCGGAGAGATCATCGGGTGCTTCAACCGGATGGCGCAGGAGCTTTCGGGTGTGGAAACCCTGCGCGCCGATTTTGTCTCCAGCGTGTCGCATGAGATGAAGACCCCTCTGGCGGTGATGCAGAATTACGGAACGCTCCTGCAGGCGCCTGATCTGCCGGAGGAACGGCGCATGGAATACGCCAAGGCAGTCACCGAAAGCTGCCGCCGGCTTTCGGATATGATCTCCAACATTCTCCGGCTCAACCGGCTGGAGAATCAGCAGATCTACCCCAAGGCCGAAGCCTATGAACTCGGCGAGCAGCTCTGCGAATGCCTTTTGCAGTTTGAGCAGGTGTGGGAGGAGCGGGGAATTGCGCTCGAGACCGACATTGCGGACGGCGTTACGGTTTGCGCGGACGCAGAGCTGCTCTCGCTGGTCTGGAACAACCTGTTTTCCAATGCCTTCAAGTTTACCGGAGTGGGCGGAACGGTTTCGGTGTCGCTCTCTGCGGACGATCGGTTTGCGGTGGTGCGTGTGAAGGACACGGGCTGCGGAATGTCTCCGGAGGTCGGCGCGCATATCTTTGAAAAATTCTATCAGGGCGACCCGTCCCACGCCTCACAGGGAAACGGCCTCGGTCTGGCGCTGGTTAAGCGGGTGGTGGATATTATGCAGGGAGAAATCGATGTGGAGAGCGCGCCCGGCACGGGCACGGCCTTTACGGTCAGAATCAGGAGGTTTCCGGATGAGCATCCCGAAAAAAATCGGTAGGGCGCTTCTGTTTCCGCATATTGCGATTGTCATTCCGCTTGTGCCGGTTTCCGCAGCCCTGCTGATTTATTCCTTTGCGTTTGACGGGGTGAGGGAAGCTGTGCGCTATTTTGCCTATGCGCTCTCGGCGTACACACTGGCGGTTGTCTGCTTCCGCACGCCGGCGCTGATCCGCCGCATCCGTTCCTTTCAGAGCGGCAACGGCTTTGCCGGCCGCTGGGCAAACGACGTCGGACTGCGGGTGAAGGTTTCGCTTTACGGCTCTCTGCTCTGGAATACGGCATACGCGGTTTTCCAGCTGGGGCTTGGCGTTTACCACTCGGCGCTCTGGTTTTACGCGATGGCGGCGTATTATCTGCTGCTGGCTGTGATGCGCTTTTTTCTGCTGCGCCACGCGCGAACGTACCGCCCCGGCGAGCGGATGCGCGATGAGCTGCTGCGCTACACCGTCTGCGGCTGGGGGCTGCTTGTGATGAACCTTGCGCTTTCGGTGATCCTGTTTCTGATGATTTCAGGGGGGCGCACCTTTCATCACAATGAAATCACTACCATTGCCATGGCGGCCTACACCTTTACCGCCTTTACCACGGCTATCGTCAATCTGGTCAAATACCGCAGATACAACAGCCCGGTGCTGTCGGCAGCCAAGGCGGTCAGCCTTGCCGCTGCCTGCGTTTCGATGCTGACGCTGGAGGCAACCATGCTCACCACCTTCGGCGGGGGAGAGGATGCGCAGTTCCGCCGGCTCATGCTGGGGGGAACCGGCGCTGTCGTTTTCCTGTTTATTGTTGCCATGGCGCTGTTTATGATGATTCGGGGAGCAAAAAAGCGGAACGCGCGAGAGCAGGCTTCCCCGGACGAGTCGGTTCCGCTCTTGTGAGAAAGGAGCAAACAAAATGGAAAGCAACAATCAACAAAAGGATGGCTTCCGGTATACCTACTCCGCAAAGGATCAGGAGGAAATCCGGAGCATCCGTCAGAAATACGTCCCCCGGGAGGAGGACAAAATGGAGCGCCTGCGCCGGCTTGACCGCAGCGTTGCGGTCAAGGCGCGCGCGTGGTCTGTGGCGGTGGGGATCCTGGGCGTGCTGGTGCTTGGCTTTGGCATGAGCCTGTTTATGACCGAATTCGGCACGCAGCTTGGCATTCCGGCAAATCGGACCATGCCTGTTGGCATAGGCTTCGGCTTGGTCGGCGGCGCGCTCGTATGCCTGGCGTACCCGCTCTATCAGCGTGTTGCCCGGCATGAGCGAAAGAAAATCGCCCCCGAAATCATGCGGCTGACCGATGAGCTGATGAAATGAGGGGGGAAACGATCTGGTTTTCGGCTGCATTTCCCGTGCCTGTCACAGAACGGTCAAAATCATATGCTAATATATGATCCATCAACACTATTAGAAAAGAGAAACAGAATGAACGGGCATTATATCGAGTTTGCGGAGGTCACAAAAACATACGGCAGTGGGAACGCGCAGGTGCGGGCGCTGGACGGTGTGAGCTTTTTCATCGATCAGGGCGAGTTCTGTGTTCTGCTCGGCTCCTCGGGCGCGGGGAAAACCACGCTGCTGAATATGCTCGGAGGTATGGACACCATCACGAGCGGGAAAATCGAGTTTGACGGACGGGATGTGTCAGCGCTGAACCGGCGCGAGCTGGCGGAATATCGCCGTCACGACGTGGGCTTTGTGTTTCAGTTCTACAATCTGATACCGAATCTGACCGCGCTGGAGAATGTGGAAATTGCGGCGCAGCTCTGCAAAAATCCCATTCCGGCGGCGGAGGCGCTGCGCATGGTGGGACTTGCGGAGCGGGCGGATCATTTCCCGGCACAGCTTTCGGGCGGAGAGCAGCAGCGCGTGGCAATTGCACGCGCGCTTGCGAAGAACCCCCGGCTGCTGCTCTGTGATGAGCCGACCGGGGCGCTCGACTATGTCACGGGCAAGGCGATTCTGAAGCTGATTTATGACCTGAGCCGGGAACGGAACACCACGGTGATTATGATTACGCACAATCAGGCGATTGCCCCGATGGCGGACCGCATCATCCGGATCAGGAGCGGGAAAATCGAGTCGAACGAGATCAACAGCCGTGTTGTTCCGATTGACAGAATTGAGTGGTGACGGTATGAAGTTGATATGGAAGATGACGTGGCGCTCGGTGAAAACCTTTTTCGGGCGGTACATGGCGCTGCTGTTGATTGTTGCAATCGGCGTGGGCTTTTTTGCGGGGCTGAAGGTCACCAAGGACGCCATGTCGAAGACCTATGACCGCTATCTGGCCGAGCAGAATTTTTACGATTTCAGGCTGTTCTCCACGCTCGGATTTACCGAGGAGGATGTGGAGGCGTTTGCCTCTGCTCCGGGAGTCGCGAGCGCCGAAGGGACAAATACCCTTGACGTGCTGATGACATATGAGGGGGATGACCGCCCCTATCAGCTCCTGGCGCTGCCCGAGCGGGTCAATCTCCCGTCACTGGTCGCGGGACGGATGCCCGAGGCCGACAACGAATGCCTCGCTGACGACGAGATATTCGGGCAGAGTGACATCGGGCGGGTGATTGTTGTATCGGATGATAACGATCCCTCGACGGTTTCGCAGCTCGGCGGGAAGGAATATACCATCGTCGGTCTTGTGAATTCCCCGATGTTCATCGGCCTTGACCGCGGACAGACCGGCATCGGCAACGGTTCGCTCTATGGGTTTCTGTATCTGCCGGCGGCGAATTTCACCGGCGGGGTCTACACCGAGGTCAATCTCACGCTGACCGGGCAGGCGGAGGTCTACAGTGAGGAATATGACACGCTGATTGCGGAGCACAAGGATGACATTGCCGCACTGTGCCGGCAGCTTGCCGGCGAGCGGTATAACCGGCTTGTGGGAGAGGTGCTTGCCGGGCTGGGTCTGCCTGCCGACACGGAGCTGACCGACCAGATGAGGGAGATGCTCGCCGAGGCAGGGCTTGCCGAGCCGACGACCTATGTGCTGACACGCGCAGAGAATGCGGGTTATGTCAGCTTTGAGAGCGATACCTCGATTATCAGCGGCATTGCCAATATTTTTCCGGTGTTCTTTATTCTCATTGCAATGCTGGTCTGCATGACCACCATGTCCCGCATGGTGGACGAGGAGCGCACGCAGATCGGAACGCTGAAGGCGCTGGGCTACAGCAACGCGGCCATTGTGGCAAAATACCTCCTGTATGCCGGCAGCGCAACGGTGATCGGCTGGGCTGTCGGATTTATGGTATGCACATGGGGGTTCCCGCAGATCTTTTGGTATGCATACAATGCCATCTATGATTTCGCGTCGCTTGCGTATCTGTTCAGCCCGAGACTTGCGCTGATCACGCTTGCAGTGTCGCTTGCGGGCATTCTGGGCGCGGCCTTTTTCTCCTGCCGCAAGGAGCTGATGGCGGTTCCCGCGGCGCTGATCCGCCCCAAGGCGACCAAGAGCGGCAAGCGCATTCTGCTCGAGCGCTTCCGGCCGCTCTGGCGGCGGCTGAGCTTCCTGCAGAAAATTATCACCCGCAACATGGTGCGCTACAAGCGCCGCCTTGTGATGATGTTGGTTGGCATCGGCTGCTGCGCAGGGCTTGTGGTTACGGCCTTTGGCGTGCGGGACTCAATGGTCGGCATCGGTTCGTTCCAGTATGAGACCGTGCAGACCTACGATATGGAGGCTGTTTTTGCGGAGGGCAGCGAGCAGGCGGTGAGAGAGCAGCTTGAAGGGATCGATGAAATCGAGCGGATTCTCACGGCCGCTGTGCACCGTGTGGACCTGTATGCGGAGGAGACCATGAATTCGGTCAGCCTGATGAGCGTGCGCGATACCGGAAGCCTTGCGGAATTCTGGGATTTTCACAGAGGAAATCAGACCGTTGCCTATCCGGGCAAGGGAGAGGCGATTATCAACAATAAGATTGCCGAGACGCTGGGGCTTGCCGTGGGTGACACGTTCACCGTCCGCGATGCGGACATGCGGAGCTGTACCGTAACGGTCAGCGGTATTTTTGACAACTATATCCTCAATTATGTTGTGATATCCGAGGACACCTATGCCGAAGCGTTTGGCGAGTGGGAGGCAAACACCGCAATGCTGGCTGTGGACGGCGATGCGGATATGGTGGCCGAGCAGCTCACCGCGCTGCCCGAGGTGACCAGTGTTTCGGTTCTTGCCGATACGGCAAAGGCTGTGGACGACGCGCTCTCCTGTCTGAACTACATCATCTGGATCGTCATCCTGTTCTCGGCGGCACTGGCCTTTATTGTGATCTTCAATCTGACCAATATCAACCTGGCCGAGCGCAGCCGGGAGATTGCAACGGTGGAGGTGCTGGGCTTTTATCCCAAGGAAACAAACAGCTATGTGCTGCGCGAAAATCTGATTCTGGCAGTTGTCGCGAGCATTCTCGGGCTGCCGCTCGGCACACTGTTCCACCGCATTGTGATGAGCATGGTGGTGATTGATTCCTTTGCATTCAACATTCATGTCACGCCGTTGAGCTATGTGCTCTCCTTCATCTGCACCGTGCTGTTTGCGGTGATTGTAAATCTGTTCATGCGCAGACAGATCCGCAAAATCAAAATGGCAGAGTCTCTCAAGGCCGTGGAGTGACGCCGGGAGGCGTATGGCAAAAGGCCGGCACCGGAATTTCGGAAGCGGGCGCCGGCGGCACTGAAAAAAAGCAAAAGGGCGGCCGCTCCATCCTCGGCATTGAGGGTGGAGCGGCCGCCTGTGTATGTGTCAGCCAATGAAGAGGCAGCCGAGATGCCCGTCAGGCGGACGGAGACTGTGCATGGTGCGCGCACAGGCCGGCCACCGGGCATTCGGCGCAGCGCGGGGCGCGTGCGGTGCAGACGTCCCGCCCGAACTGCACAATGCGGTGGCAGAAATCGCAGCGCAGCTCCATCGGCAGCAGCTCGTCCATCAGCTTTTCCACCTTTACCGGATCCTTGATCGATTCGGGATACATTCCGAACCGCCCGCAGATGCGGATGCAGTGGGTGTCGGCCACGGTGCCCCCCTTGTGGTAGAGATCCCCCAGCAGCAGGTTGGCCACTTTTCTTCCGACGCCCGGAAATTTGAGCAGCTCCTCCATACTGTCGGGAATTACGCCCCCGTACTGCGTTTCCAGCAGCGCGCAGGCGTCCTTGATGTTCTGCGCCTTGACCCGATAGAGCCCGCAGGGGCGCACAATGGCTTCAATCTCGGAAATGTCCCCCTCGGCCAGCGCCTGCGGTGTGGGAAAGCGGGCAAACAGCTCACGGCAGACAATATTCACCCGTGCGTCGGTACATTGCGCCGAAAGTCTGCCCATAATCAGCAGCTTCCACGGCGCACGGTCCCATTCCAGCGCGCAGAGCGCGTCCGGGTACAGTCCTTCCAGAATGTTCGCAATCTGCAGGATGCGCTCCTGCTTTTCTGCCTGCGTCATCGGTATCACCTCCTGCCGGCGCATGTGTTCTGCCGGTTTGTTGCCTACAGTATAGCAGATTTTGTCGCAAAAGTCAAGATGAGGTTCGCCCGCATACGCAGAATTTCGGGAAAACTTGCACAGGGTATTGACAATTCGGACAATTTTGTGTATAATAAAAAAAGTATGACGCGCACAATCGTGCTTTTTTCATACCAATATAGGATTAACCGTATAAGGAGGTGTTTTATGGAGATTTTGTACCTTGTCATAGGTGCAGCTGTCGGTGCCGGCGTATGCTGGCTTGTCATGTTTCTCATCCGCCGTTCTCAGTTGAAGAACGGGAGATCGAAGGTCGCTTCCGCCGAGGAGGAGGCCAGACGGATTCTGGAGGAAGGCGCAAAAGAGGCCGAAACCAGAAAAAAGGATATGGTGCTGGAGGCCAAGGAGGAAATTCTGCGGCTGCGCAATGAGGCGGAGCGGGAGCTGAAGGACCGCCGGTCCGAGGTTTCGCGACAGGAACGCAGAATTACCCAGAAGGAAGAAAATCTGGACCGGAAAACCGAATCGCTTGAGAAAAAGAACGAACAGCTTGACGCAAAGCTGAAGGAAAACGAGCTTCTGCGCGAAAAAATCGAGGAAACGCTGGCGCAGCACGTCACACGGCTGGAGGAGATCTCGGGATATACGGCCGAGCAGGCCAAGGGAGAGCTGGTTGCCAAGGTGGAAACCGAGGCACGCCATGAGATGGCGCAAAAGCTGGACGAGCTGGAGACACAGTTCAAGGAGGAGGCCGACGAAAAGGCCAGAAATCTGCTCACGCTTGCCATTCAGCGCTGCGCTGCCGACCATGTAGCGGAGGCAACCATTTCGGTGGTTTCGCTGCCGAGCGAGGAGATGAAGGGGCGCATCATCGGGCGCGAGGGACGCAACATTCAAAAGCTCGAAACCATGACCGGAGTC
Organism: uncultured Clostridia bacterium; assembly: GCA_944391805.1. Lineage (GTDB taxonomy): Bacteria > Bacillota > Clostridia > Oscillospirales > CAG-272 > UMGS1865. The sequence goes on along the minus strand of CALXUY010000101.1, from coordinate 1,000 downwards.
GAGCTCATCATCGACGATACGCCCGAGGTCATCACCATCTCAGGCTTTGACCCGGTCCGGCGTGAAATCGCGCGACTGTCGCTGGAAAGGCTGATTTCGGACGGGCGCATTCATCCCGCCCGCATTGAGGAAACCGTGGAGAAGGCGAAAAAGGAGGTGGAGGCGGTCATCAAGCAGGCCGGCGAGCGAGCCACCTATGAGACCAATGTGCACGGAATCCACCCCGAGCTGGTGCGCCTGCTCGGGAGGCTGCGCTACCGCACCAGCTATGGGCAGAATGTGCTCAAGCATTCGATTGAGGTCTCCTGGCTGGCCGGCATCATGGCGGATGAGCTGGGCGTGGACGGCGCCGCTGCCCGTCGCGCGGGATTGCTGCACGACATCGGCAAGGCTTTCCCGCAGGATATGGAGGGCTCGCATGTGGAACTTGGCGTGAATGCCGCCCGGAAATACAAGGAGAGCCGTGAGGTGATCCACGCGATAGAGGCGCATCACAACGATGTGGAGCCGCAGACCATCGTTGCCATTCTGGTGCAGGCGGCGGATGCGGTTTCGGCGGCCAGACCCGGCGCCCGCCGCGAGGATATGGAAAATTACATCAAGCGTCTGGAAAAGCTGGAGGAAATCGCCTCCGGGTTCAGCGGTGTGGAAAAGGCTTATGCCATTCAGGCCGGCCGGGAAATCCGCGTGATGGTCAAGCCCGAGCAGGTGTCGGATGACGATATGAAGCTCATCGCCCGTGAGATGGCGAAAAAGATTGAGGATGAGGTGAAATACCCCGGACAGATCAAGCTCAATCTCATTCGCGAGACCAGAACGGTGGATTACGCGAGATAAAGCGGCCCCAACAGAAAAAGCGCCCTTCGGGGCGCTTCAGTCTGTCGAAAAAGTCACCATAAAAGGTGGCATATTTGCTTAAAAAATGGTATAATAGAAGCAGAAAAAGACAGGCGGTGAAGAGATGATAAGCAAGAGGCAAAGCGGAAGAGATATCATGGCC
>CALXUY010000100.1 GCA_944391805.1 uncultured Clostridia bacterium | reverse complement strand
ATTCGCAAAAAGAAAGTGGAGTGATATCCATCCCTCCCTCTTCTTTGCATTTTTCTCATTTTTTTCTCGCTTATATTCCAAAACGCCCATTTCGGCTCTCGCTTGATAGGCGTTTTTCGACAGACTGCGGCGGCGGAAAAAGTTCCGCCGCCGGTTTTTCGCCTGCGATGAGAAGACATTATGCGGTTGTGTAGAAGCGTTCGGATACCCGCATTCCGAAGCGCACGAGTTCCCCCTCCTCGGAGAAAAACAACTGAATGCCGCGCGTGACGTCGGCCTCGCTCCCATCGACGCGGGTTGTGACATAGCACTCGGTGTAAACCAGCTCGTACGGGGCCGACGCACCGGCAGAAGCCCCGGAGTGCCTCCGGTTTACAAAAACCAATGTGAATCGGTCATCTCTGTACAGTGTCATTTCGGCCTCGGAATCCGTATCCGGGACAAAACCGGAAAGCGGGTCTTCGTCCATGCCGAGCTTCCGGCATACCTCATCGAGCGTATCGTCCAATTGAATCCGGCAGGGCAGTGTCAGCCCGTCCAGCTCGACCTCGGTGGATATGGCGCCGGAGGATTCCGCGTGCCCGCTCTCGTCTGGAAATCGGTAATCATGGGAAAAGCGGTACCGTTCTCCGGCTCCGATGCAGCCGTACCCTCCGGGACCGTCATAGCTTTCCACCGTTACCGTATCCGGCAGCCCTTCCCCCCGATAGCGGTATTGCCCCATTTGGTCTATCCATTCGCCTTCGGAGATTCCCGGAACCATGTGCGCGTTGTCCAGAAAATCGGAAAGTGTGCGAAGCACTGTGGGTGAAATCCGGTTTTCAATCGGGGCATCGGAGCCGGGGGTCCCCGGAGTGTCCCCCGTATGACCGGGGGCGGACTCCTGGTGGGATGCAACCGGATGTTCCGCTCCGGATTCCTCCGGAGATTCATCCGCGGCCTTGGCGCATCCTGGGGCGGTGGCGATGACAATTGCGATCACAGGCATGAGCAGCAGAAGCAGTGCTTTTTTCATATGCAGCCTCCATACAGAATTGTGTGCGGCAGGCGGGCCGCCGGCCTTTGCGTGCGGGGCGTTTGCGGCTGAATCGCCGCTGTCAGGAAGAAATGCGCTCGCGGAAAAACAGATGCTCATGGTCGATTCCGCATCCGCCTGCGATGACATATCCTTCCGGGGCAATCTCGGTTTTCGGCGGATCGATGTCATGAACATACTCCACATACAGGCAGAGGAAGTCCTCGGAATCCACCGTCAGAGAAACGGAGTACGGTTGATCTTCCGTACGATAGGGCGCGAGCTGCTGCTCCAGCTTTTCCTCTGCGGTCCGTATGCGTTCATCGGTTACGAACGGCAGATAGTACACATATTGCCGGTCCACATCAATGACCTGACCGGACGCGGGCAGATGAATCCGATAGGCACCGTCCTCATAGGTGATCAGCTCGGCGGAGATGACCGGGAGCGGCGATTCGCCGGAGCCGGACGCGGTAGCATCGGCATCATTATCCGGCGCTCCCGTACCGGCGCACCCGGGGAGCAGGAGCAGACAGAGCAGAAACACGGGCAGGGCAGACAGGAGCTTTCGTGTAGACGGCTTCATGCGCGGAATCCTCCTTATTCTAATGGTGTTTGGAACCAATGCTTCCACTTTTATTATATCAGAAATAGGGTGTTTGTCAAGCTGACCCGCAAAGGCAAATGTAACATTTTTATGAATTGACAAGAGCTTCGACGGAAAAATTCATTCATTCTGTAAAAAATCAAAATTGGCCTTGCATTCCGTGTGGAAACGGTGTATAATAAAACACAGATGTAATCAGAGAAAGGAATTTTTTGCTTGTCAAAAAACAGGGAAACAAAAATGGCAGAAGAATGTACGCATGACTGTTCGAGCTGCTCGAGCAATTGCGCGTCGCGGGAGAAGGGAAGCCTGTTGGTGCCGGCGAACCCGTTGAGCAGTGTGAAGCATATTGTGGGAGTGGTAAGCGGCAAGGGAGGCGTTGGCAAATCGCTTGTGACCTCTATGCTGGCCGTTTTGCTCCGGCGGGAAGGCTACCGGGTGGGAATTCTGGATGCCGATGTGACCGGCCCCTCCATTCCCAAGGCTTTCGGAATGAAGAACGTAGAGGTATATGGCGACGACAACGGGATGATTCCCCCGTCCACAACCACCGGAATCGACCTGATGTCGGTCAATCTCCTGCTGCAGGACGAAACGCGCCCGGTGGTGTGGAGAGGCGCGATCATCTCCGGAACGGTGCAGCAGTTCTGGAAGGACACCATCTGGAACGCCGATGTGTTGCTGGTGGACTGCCCTCCCGGAACCGGTGACGTGCCGCTGACCGTATTCCAAAGTCTGCCGCTGGACGGCATTCTCATCGTGTCCAGCCCGCAGGAGCTGGTTTCCATGATCGTCAGCAAGGCGGCAAACATGGCGCAGATGATGAATATTCCGGTGCTGGGGCTGGTGGAGAATCTCTCCTATGTCAAGTGCCCCGACTGCGGCAAGGAGATCAAGGTGTTCGGCGAGAGCCACATTGAGGAGATTGCGGGGCAGTTCGGCTACGACCTGCTCGGCCGCATTCCCATGGATCCGAAGCTCTCGGCGCTTGTGGACCGCGGTATGATTGAGCTGATGGAGAACAACTATCTCGACGACGCCTGCAAGGCCATCGTCGAAAAGCTCGGACTGGGAGCCCCAGAGGCATAGGCCGGCGGATTTCGCCGTGTGAGCGCATAGAACTTTGTGAGGAGCCGCAGCGTTCGCTGCGGCTCCTCAGTCTGTCGAAAAAGTCACCATAAAAGGTGGCATATTTGCTTAAAAAATGGTATAATAGAAGCAGAAAAAGACAGGCGGTGAAGAGATGATAAGCAAGAGGCAAAGCGGAAGAGATATCATGGCC
>CALXUY010000099.1 GCA_944391805.1 uncultured Clostridia bacterium | reverse complement strand
TTGAATGTGTTATGCACGCCGCCAGCGTTCATCCTGAGCCAGGATCAAACTCTCGATATCTTAATTTATTATCTGACCCGCGGTCGCCCGCCGGTCTCAATAATCCTTAGCTACCGAGTCTTGCTCTCAGCTTCTTTACTATTTTTTTAAGAGTTGTGTTCTCTTCTCAAAGTTCTACGAGATCCGTTCGCACACATACTTCCGTATATGCTTGTACTTCTCCTCTTGTTGTTCAGTTTTCAAGGATCAAAGCTCCCCATCTCAGGGCAGCTCGATTATTATACCACTTCCCGCTCGCTTTGTCAAGACCTTTTTTCAAACTTTTTTCGGAATTTTTGATTTTTTTCAAAATCCGTGTCAAAATGGGTATTCATGCGGCAAACCGCGTGACAGATCGCCGCTAAACATCCCGTCTCCCCTCGAGTGCCCGGAACAGCGTGACCTCATCTGCATACTCAAGATCAGCCCCGACCGGAACGCCATACGCCAGCCGTGTGACACGCACCCCCAGCGGCCGCAGCAGGCGGGAAAGATACATTGCGGTGGCCTCGCCCTCGACCGTGGGATTGGTAGCCACGATGATTTCCTGCACCTCGCCGGTTTCCACACGTGCGAGCAGCTCCTTGATTTTGAGATGCTCGGGCGTGACGCCGTTGATGGGGGAGATGAGCCCATGCAGCACGTGATACACACCGCGGAATTCCCGCACCTTTTCCATTGAGAGCACTGCCTTGGCATCGGTCACCACGCAGATCAGGCTATGATCCCGCGTCGGGTCGGCGCAGATCGGGCAAATATCCCGGTCGGTCAGATTTTGACAGACCGGGCAGAGATGAATTCTGCGTCTGGCCTCCAGAATGGCCGACGCAAACGCCTCGGCCTCCTCCTGCTCCAGCTCCAGCACAGAAAAGGCCATGCGCATAGCGGTTTTCTTGCCGACCCCCTCCAGCCGGCCGAACTCCTCGGCCAGATGCTGCAGAGATTCAATATATTCCGCCATGGCTTACATCAGCCCCGGAATCCCCGGCATGCTGACGGCTCCGGTAATTTTGTTGATTTCGGCATTGTTGGTGTCCTCCACCCGCTTGATCGCCTCATTGACCGCCGCAACCAGAATATCCGAGAGGGTCTCAATGTCGTCGGGGTCAACGATTTCCGGCTTGAGGTCGATCGACAGAATCTCCTTTTTGCCGTTGATTCTGACCGTGACGACCCCGCCGCCGGCCGAAATGTCGTATTCGCGGGCATCCAGCTCCTCCTGCTTGGCTGCGACCTCCTCCTGTGTCTTCTGCACCTGCCGGAGCAGCGCCTGCATATTCTGCGGACCTCCGCCCATTCCCTTCGGGATGTTCGCTCTCATGTCTGTATCTCCTTTTCTTCCGGTTTTATTCCGATTGGTTCATATCTTCTTCCACGGCCTCGATGATTTCATCCATCGCCGAGGAAGTGTGCTGCATGCTGACCTCCAGCAACAGCTTCTCTGCCGGCAGCTCCTGCTTCATGGTGGCCGAAAGCGCCGCGCGGAGCCGCTCTCCGCCGTCCTTGCTCACCATATCCCGCGCGAACCCCGACGAAAAGCGCACCAATACCGCACCTTCTCCGGTGGTGTAGGCCTCAGCCTGGCGGCAGAAGGAGGCAAGCATCACATCGCTCTGCCCCAGCCGCTCCACAGCCTCCATCCAGCCCCGCAGCGGGCGCAGCACCCGCCGGGGGGCGGCGTTCTCGGCCGTGGGAACCGCCGCGCCCGGCGCGTGTCGGTCGGCCGCCGGAGCTGCGTCAGCCTCCCGCGGCGCTCCGGGCAGGCTGTCCGCCCCGGGCGTGGGCTGCTCCTGCGCTGCCGCCGGCTTGGAAAAGCCCCCGAGCACCACCGCGTCCTCCAGCTTTGCCACGCGGGAGAGCAGCGCCTCCCCCGAGGTGTTGAGCGATTCATCGCACATCCGCACCAGCGTCAGCTCGGCTACCATCCGTTTGACCGCGTTGGCCTTCTGCATGGCAAACAGCGCGTCCTCGAGCAGCCTGCAGTGATACAGCAGCGTCTCCTTGCGGAAGCGGCCGGCCAGCGCGGTGATCTGCTCGGTCTCGGCGTCGGTGAGGTCAAGATACGACGCGGCGTGGGATGTGCTCCGGATCACCAGCATATCGCGGTAAAACGAGATGAGGTTCTGCCAGAACACCAGCAGGTCCCCCGAGGAGCGCACCACCTCGTCCACCACGCCAAACAGCGCGTCGTAGTTCTGGTCCGCAACCGCCCTGACTGTATCCGCCATCGTCTCCCAGCCGGTGGCCCCGACCGCCTCGTTGACCACCGCGGGCGTGATGGTCTGCCGGGTTCCGGCGCACAGCTCGAGCAGACTGATGGCATCGCGCATTCCCCCCTGCGCCAGCTTTGCCAGCATCCGCGCCGCCTCCGGCTCGAGCTCCAGCCCCTCCTGCCCGGCAATATAGGAAAGCCTGCCTACCAGCGCGTCGGTGGAAATGCGGCGGAAATCGAATCGCTGGCAGCGCGAGACGATGGTGGCCGGCAGCTTGTGCAGCTCGGTGGTGGCCAGAATGAACACCACGTGCGCGGGCGGCTCCTCCAGGGTTTTGAGCAGCGCGTTGAAGGCGCTGACCGAAAGCATATGCACCTCGTCGATGATATATACCCGCTTTTTGAGCGCGGAGGGCGCGTAGACCACCTCGTCCCGGATATCCCGGATGTTGTCCACGCCGTTGTTGGAGGCGGCGTCCATCTCGAGCACATCGGTAGCGGCCCCACTGTCGATGGCGCGGCAGGAGGCGCACACGCCGCAGGGGTTGCCCCCCTCGGTATTCTCGCAGTTCACCGCCTTGGCCAGAATTTTGGCGCAGGTGGTCTTTCCGGTTCCGCGCGAGCCGCAGAACAGGTAGGCATGGCTGAAGGAGCCGTGCTCGGTCTCGTATTTGAGAACCGAGGTGATATGCTCCTGCCCGCACACATCGTCAAATCGCTGCGGCCTCCATTTCCGGTAAAACGCCTGATGCATTCACGCCCTCCTTCCGAACGAAAAAAGCCGCCGGATCCCGCAAATCCTCCCCCATGGAAGATCGGCTCATCCGGTCGGCAGAATTGCAATGCAAAGCAGTGCCTGACTGCAAAACAAGACCATACACCCCAAAATCGAAAGTCGCTCCCACGCGATATTCGAGTCCCCTGCTCAGAACAGGCACCCTCGCGGCACATCGGGGAGACCGCTTAATGCTGCTTGGTTCCCCACCTGACATGGTTCACAGTTCCCGATTGCGCAAGACCCGCTCCTCAACACAGCAGCCCCGACTCACTCGTAAAAGTTCCTTCCTCAAAAGGGGATTCCACCCCTGCTGTAGCGGATTTCAGGTTCAGGGCCCCGCTAAATCCCCGGCTGGTATGGCCTCGTTTTACAGCCTGACACTGCACTATTATTATACCAGACTTTCTCCCCGTTTGCAAGGGGAATTTCAAATTTTTCTGTATTTTTTATGCCGCCCCTCCGGACGTCTCGGTATCGGGCATATCGGGAGCCGCCGCGGCCGTGCGGTCGGTCAGACGCGCCAGCAGCATTCCCAGCACCACAGACATGCAGATATACAGGAAGGTACACGTGCGCTCCCCCGAGGCCCAAACCGTGGGAGAGAAGCCCAAAGCCATGCGGGAGGCCGCTCCCAGCGCCAGCAGGAAAAAGCAGAACCAATACCGCTTCGGGTCACGGATCACAAAGTGCAGAGCAAGCAGAATGCAGGCAAGCACCAAAGCAAACAGCAGATCCGGCAGCATGGTCAGCGGCGCTTTAACCGAAAATCCGGTTCCCAGCTCTCCCACCGACGCGCGCAGCCATGCCACCGCGCCGAACAGGCTGCCGGTCCGCTCCCCCACAAGGCCGAATACCGTGGTAAATACAAACGGAACCCAACCGATGAGGTGATGCAGGATTTTGTTGTCGCCGAACTGCACCGAAAGCGCAAGCGCCAGGCAAAACAGGCTGACAAACGGGTTGAAGCTCAGAAACAGATATTTTGCCATGGAGGAAAAGCCCAGCTCCAGCTTTGCAAAAAGCCCCGTCACCTCGGCATACGCGGGCAGCCAGGTCGCCGTTTCCTGCGCCGTGCGCGCAGCATTGCCCGGGCAAACCAGAATCAGCACCACCATGGCGACACAAACGGCAAGACATCCCCCTGCATACACGGAAATGCTCCGTTCCGCAAACCATTGCCATAGCAGGGCGGCCAGAAAGACGATGCACAGCAGCGCGCACAGAATCTCCTGAAAGCAGGCGAAAATCAGAAACGGGATGGACGACAGACACCGAGCCGTTCCGGTTTTTCTGCCGAAAAACCGTCTGATCACCGGCACCACCGCAAACAATCCGGCGGCAAACGGCCAGAGATAGTTGAGGGTGGTTGCAATCGCGCCCGCCTCATACAGAATCGGCAGCGGATATATGAAACACACTGCAAAAATCACCCAGCTGATCCGGCTGCTTTTGGGGCAGCCGCTCAGATCCATCAGCATCCGGTAAACGGCAAGCTGAATGGCTGCGGTCAGGATCCGCCACAGCACCGGGACCTGTACGAGCAGAATCAGCAGTCCCTCAATCCCCAAGCGCGAGGACCATGTGTTCCACCGATCGCCGAGAAAGCCCCACCATGCCGCAAACGTCGGCCGGCTTCCGCCGAACACGCCTGCAAACCACACGTCGTCATTCCGGGTCGTGGAAATCAGGGCATACTGCAAAGCGATGATCACCGCATACAGCACAAACGGACACTCCGCCGATTGCAGAAAGGCAACCAGCCGCTGCCCTCTGCGTCTGTCCTCTGTCATCGGTCACAGGCCTCCCCTTCTTCCGATTGCTCCTTGACAATATAAATCGGGCGGTTTTTGATCTCCATATACATCTTGGAAAAATATGCGCCGAATACGCCGAGGCAAACCAGCTGCAGCCCTCCGAAAAAGGCGAGCGCGTCAATGAGAATCCAGTACCACGCCAGCGGATTGCCGCAGGCCGCCGAAACGCCCAGCACAATCAGCAGCACCACCGAAAACACACCGAGCAGAACGCCCAGCACCAGCGGGAAGAGCAGCGGCGCGGTGGTAAACGAGAGAAAGGCCTCCATCGAATAGCGCAGCAACGCCTTGAGCGACCACTTGGTTTTGCCGGCAACCCGCTCCACATTTTCAAATTCCAGCCACTTGGTCCGAAAGCCCACCCACGAGAAAATCCCCTTGGAAAACCGGTTGTATTCCTGCATGGAGAGAATGGCGTCGAGCACCCGGCGGGTCATCAGGCGGAAATCCCGCGTCGCCTCCTTCATCCGGACCTGCGACATCCGGTTGAAGATTCCGTAAAAGCAGCGCGCAAGAAAGGAACGCACCGGAGGCTCCCCATGCCGGTTGCGGCGGCGGGTGGCGACACAGTCATAGTCGGTGGTTTTCAGCGTCCGGTACATTTCGGGCACCAGCGAGGGCGGATCCTGCAGATCCGCATCCATCACGGCGATATAATCTCCTTTGGCCTTTTGCAGCCCGGCATACAGCGCGCCCTCCTTGCCGAAATTGCGGGAAAAGGAGACATAGCGCACACGGCAGTCCTTTTTGGCAAGCGTGCGCATTTCCTCCAGTGTGCGGTCGGTGGAGCCGTCATCCACCAGCAGCAGCTCAAAATCGGCAGTACCCTTCATCTGCTCCATCACGCGGTTCATCTCCTCGTAAAAAAGAGGCAGCGACTCCTGCTCGTTGTAGCATGGAACAATGATTGATATGAGATCCATTTCGAGGTTCCTTTCGCGAGAAATCATATTTCCAATCGGACAAGATACGATCCGCCGGCTGTCGGCCCGCAGGAACAACAGATCGGATCAAAAAGGGCTTCCCTACAGCCGCACGGCATGTCCGGCCGATGCCGGAGCCTGTACAAAAGCCGAGTCCGGCCAGGGTACGATGTGTATATTATAGCATTCTCCCGAAAAATTGTCAATACATATCCTTCATAAAGTAGAATAAAGTGGAGGGACGGCAATTCCGCAAATCCCGGTTATCAGGCTGACGAAAGCCGTTGATTCCGTCTGCGAGCTGAAATGCTTCAACACGTTGACCAAAACTGACACCGGATTGACCAAAATGAGCGGTTCCCCGGTATCGTCCTTTCCGCAGACCTGTCAGCCTGCGAATGGGTAAAAATTACAAACACCCCGCACGAGCGCCATTCAAAGCGTGGCTCCCATGCGGGGCATATCATCGGTTCCTGTTCCTGCGGCCGTTATTTCTGATATTCCATAACTGCCGCGAGAATCTGTGCGGTCTGCTCCCGGTTCACGGTACTGCCGGCCGATATGCAGCCGTCGGTGGGAACCAGGATTCCGGCGGCATTGAGCGAATAGATCGCGTCGGCAGCCCATACCGGAATTTCGGAGTGATCGGCAAAGGTGGGAATCACGGCCGCATCCTCCAGGCCCAGCAGCTTTTCGAGCATCACGGCCGCCTCGGCGCGCGTGATCTCCTCATTGGGCAGGAAGCACAGCTCCCCCTCCACCTCACTGCCGCTGATATAGCCGAGCGAATGCGCCACCGCGACATAGCCCTTCATGGTTGCGGGGATGTCATCGTCATCGGCAAAGGAGGTGGCCTTGCAGTCCGGGACCTCCCGCATACCGGCAGCATTCATGGCCATCACCAGGAATTCCACACGGCTGACCGTCTGTTCGGGATAAAAATAGTACTGGCTGCCTACCTGCGTGCCGCTCATAATGCCCCCCTCCGTCACCTTGAGCGCGGCATTGTAGGCCGGAGAATTCGCCATATCCACATAGGTCACCGAGGTTCCGGAAATATCAACCCGAAGTGAAACCGTAGCGGCCGCGCTGTAATTGCCGTAGCGGTCTCTGGCCACATAGGTAAAGGAATCGGTGCCCACATAGCTCTCGTTGGGGCTGTACACATAGCTGCCGAGATTCGCGTCAGTCAGGCGGACATATCCGTTCTTCGGATAGGAGACGATTTCAAAGATCAGCTCGTCGCCGTCCGGATCATAGGCCGAAAGGGTACCGTGCGCCGACATGCCCTTGTAGGTGTTCACATGCAGCGAAAGGCCGGAGGCCAGACTGACCGTAGGGGTATAATTCTTCTCCTCCATAATATAGAGGCTGCACACCATCGGCGTTGCGCCGCCGTTGACCGTAAACGTAAAACTGGAACGCGACTCCTCCTCGGCGGCCGGGTGATAGACCATGTTGGGGAGCTGCTCGGCCGATACGGTTTGCCCGGCAACAATTTTTGAGGAGCCGAGCAGCAGCTCGCCATCGGTCACCGGAGGAACCGACTGCACCGTGATATAACGCACCGAGGAGAGGTTCATCCCCCGGGCAATCGCATCCGCCGAGAACACAATGTCATTCCCGGCCATCGCCGACAGCGCCACATCCGTGCGCGCAGAGAGCACCGCGAGCCCGTGGGAGACCACCGGCGCCGCCTCGGTTCCGGCGCTTTCTGCCGCCATGCATGGCAGAGAGAGACCGGCAAGCATCGCCAAAAGCAGGAAAACCGGGAGGATTCGTTTTTTGAAAATCGCCTTCATGAAAAAGCACCGCCTTTCAATCAATTCAGTTGTTCTATTTCTATGCAGTGCGCGGCAGGAATAGAACAGCGGCTGTCGGCTTTCCGGGAAGCAATTCACCGTGGAGAAGACCTCGGAGGGAGGGTACCTCTTGAAAGAGGCCCCCTCCCTCCGAGCAGTCTGTCGAAAAAGTCACCATAAAAGGTGGCATATTTGCTTAAAAAATGGTATAATAGAAGCAGAAAAAGACAGGCGGTGAAGAGATGATAAGCAAGAGGCAAAGCGGAAGAGATATCATGGCC
>CALXUY010000098.1 GCA_944391805.1 uncultured Clostridia bacterium | reverse complement strand
TTTGCAAAGCAAAAATTCCCGGTGGCCTTTGCCACCTGCCGCCATTTTGAGAAAAGGAAATGCACTTTGCGCATTGGCGAAAACTTTAGTTAAACTGACGAAAGCCCTTGCTTTGGTCTACAGTCTGGGGATTGGACGCGGCAAGCTGACATGGACCGCTTTCCTGCGCCTCGGCAACTGCCTGAACATCCCTGCCAATGCTGTATACACTGCGCAGCGTCAGCGAGGCAAGCAGCGCTTCCCGGGATACTCCCGGAAGCGGATACATGACATCAATCCGCCGCCACATATCCGAGGTCAGATCAAAATAGTTGTCGCTCAGCACCAGATCAAACCGGTCGGAGTGAATTTCCACCCCGGAGGCAAACGCAGTACCGCGTACCCAAATCACAAAGCGCCCGTCAGCCTCCTCCACCCGGCATTGCAGGGCAGGATCCCGGTACCGAAAATATTTTTGCTTGGTATAGATTTGAGTACGCTCGGCCAGCAGCTCTCCGCCCCTGCCGTACAGCCGACATACAAGCAGGCGCGAATGCGCTTCTCCCTGTATCCACGACAGGTGCCGGATGCGCGCAGCATCCAGCGCGGAAAGAGCGGGGACGCGGCAGGCATGCCGCTCCTGATGATGAATCCGCAGCTCTGCATCCACTACAAGCAGTTCAATGTGACCGAGAAATGGGAGCATGGTTTCATTGGAAATGCTGACAACCGTTTCCTCTCCTTCCGGATGAAGGGAAAGCAGAACCGGCTGAAAAAAGCGCTTTGCAAAATAGTGCAGTGCTTTGTATCGTCCATAATAATCAATGGAGGACCAAGACTGCGCCGGCCAACAATCATTGAGCTGCCAGTAAACGGCGCCCATACACCGGCCGCGATGGCGCCGGAAATGCTCAACGGCCGACTGAATTGCCATGCCCTGCATCAGTTGTGTGGCATATACAAAGGTCTCGGTATCCCGCGGCAGCAAAAATTCCTCCGCCGCATAGCTGACCAGACGAACCGATGCCTGCTCCCGCTTCTGATGAAATTCCACAACCTCCGAAAGCGGGTTCGGGTGCGCTTCTCCGGTATAATCCCGCAGGGTGCGGATATCCGGAAATGCCTGAAAACCGAACTCCGAACAAAAGCGGAAGAAGTGCTTGCGATACTCGCAAATGGGTGCGTTGCGGTTCCAGACCTCCCAAAAATGCGCATCCCCGTCGTTTTCATCGTTTGCACGATCAAAGCCGCCCCCGGAGGAAGGAGAGGAGGGCCAATAAAAAAGCTGCGGCGCCATCTGCTCACAGAGCTGCGGCATGATTTCCTCATACAGACGGAGGTAATGCCGGCGCACCAGTGCATCCTTGGGAATGCTCCATTCGCAAACGGCAAATTCCATTTCGTTGTTGCCGCAAAGCATTCCGAGGCAGGCGTGGTGGCGGATCCGCCGCAGCACATCGGTCATTTCGGCGCGGACATTTTGCTCGAAGGCAGGCGTGAGGTATACATTCAGGCAGGCGAACATGAAATCCTGCCACAGGAGAATTCCGTAGCGGTCGCACAGATCATAAAACTCGTCCGACGGGTAATAGCCTCCGCCCCAGATGCGCAGCATGTTGAAGTTTGCTTCCGCACAGGAACGGATGAGGCGTTCACTCCGCTCGGGTGTGACCCGGCTCAGCAGACCGTCCTCCGGAACGTAATCGGCTCCCATGGCAAATATCTTCACCCCGTTGACCACAAAGCAGAATTCCCTTCCCCACCGGTCCCTCTCCCGGCTGACCGTAACCGTCCGCAAGCCGATTTTCCTGCATACGCAATCCAGCACGGTTCCGCCGGAAATCAGCTCCGCCCGCACCTCATAGAGCGGCTGACCGCCATACCCGTTCGGCCACCATAGCTGCGGATGCTCCACCGTGAGGCTGCCGCACATACCGGATACCGCAAATGGCAGCTCCGTCCCGTCCGGACACGCCAAAACTGCCCGCAGCTCCACGCCATCCGGCAAAACATCGGTCCGGCAGCGCAGGTCAAGCTCCACCCGACCGTCTCTGTGGTACTGCAAAATTTCCAGCTCCTCCAGCACCGGCTCATCGTAAACGCAAAGCATAACCCTGCGGAAGATTCCGATATCCGGCAGCTTTGCATACCAGTCCCACCCGAACATATAGCTCGCCTTGCGGATATGGGCAATTCCGTCAATGGCATGGGTGTCTCCCCACGCATCATGCCGGCTCTGTTTTTCCCGCATGTACCGCAAAGGCGAGGAAAAGCGAAGCTCCAGATGGTTGACGCCGGAAACCGCCGCGCCCTTGGCGGAAAATACCCAGGTCCTGTGCATATTGTCGGCACAGCCGATTTTGAGTCCGTTGAGATAAACCTCACACAGGGTATCCAACCCCTCAAATCGCAGCTCCAGACGGCGTCGGTCCAGCTCCTCCTGCCGCACCGAAAAGCTGGTTTCAAACACGCAGTCGGCGTCTGAAAAATCCAGCAGCTTCCCGGCGTTCATCCGATAGTAGGGGTCCTCAATCAAACCATGCTCCAGCAGCGCCGAATAAACCGAGCACGGTACATGCACCCGCAAATCCGGATATCCCGGATATTTCAGAATAAAATCGTTCAGATATGTGATCATGGTCATCCTTTGTGACGGTTTCACGGCAACAGCCGTGCTCCGTTCCGTGTTTTTTATGATATAGCAGGCGCTGCCCGCAACGCGGCAGCGCCTGCCTTTGGGTTATGCTGACAGTTGCCCGACAAGGCTTCGGAAATCCTCGATCCGATAAAAGGTAAAGCAGTTCGCATCGTGAAAATGCACCGAATCCCCCATCGACTCCCGCACCGTGAGCAAAATATCCTCCCCGTCAAAGCACCAGTCCACATACTGGAAGCCATGCCTTGTCATGGAGACATACTCGTTCATCAGGGTGCGGTCCACCAGAATGGTTTCCACCACCTGCCAGTGAACCAGATCGGAGGACACAGAGAGCGACAGCACATTGCGCTGCCAACAGAATTCCTCCTGCGTGACATTGTTGACCAATGCGTAATACAGCTCGGTTTCTTCGTCATATCGGACGGTAAACTTCGTCAGTCCTCCCGGGAACTGAATGATGGAGCTCCCGCTCTCGGTTGCATAGGAAAGCGTTTTCCGATCCTCTGACAGCTTCATCAAAATGGCATAATCCATTGACGGCTGGCAGTTCACGCGCAGCATATTGTAAATCATCCCGTCCTTTCCCAGAATGGCGCAGCCCTCCTCAATGTAAACGGTGCGCACAATATTGGTTCCGTTGGGGTCGTTCGTGAACAGGTTTTTGTTGAAGGGCAGCTTGGAGGATACCGTCCAACTGGAAGGGTCCAACAGATCGGCATCCACCGGCGCGCTGACGATATAAGCGCGGTTGACCGACCAGGAGTCGGTCCTGTCCTCAAAGGCTCTGTAAACAAATCCGTTGTGAATCAACGACGGAGAGGAGGCGCCGGAGACCAGCGTTCCATCGCCGGAGGACGGAAGCATTCCCTCCGCGGGCGCTGTCCAGTTCTTTCCGCCATCCACACTTTTCACCACCGCAATCCGATCCCAGCGGCCAGCCTCACTGTGATTTCCGATCATATACAGTGCGCCCCCCGCCTCAAATATGGAGGGCAGGCCGAAGGAGGAAATTCTGGAAAGCAGCTCAAAGTGCGCGCCGCCGTCCGTGCTCTGATAGAAATATGTGGTGCCGCTCACCACCATGGCCGCGTAAATCCTGTCCTGCGCGGCATATACGGCCGGAGACTGCACCAGCCCAACCTCCCCGCCGTAATCGCCGGTCTGGGCAATGAGCGTGCGGGTTTGCTCATAGCCGCGGGAAGGCTCCGGTACACCGGATGCAGTAAAGAACTGCATCAGACGCTCGATGTACACCGCGTCCGCAGCGCCGTCAAAGCCATATCCCTGCGGCATGACAACGGCAAGACCGTCCAGCAGGAACAAATCCATCCCATTTGTCTCGCAAAGCGCATCCATCGGATAATAGCGAACGCCATCCTGTTCATATACGGTCTGTTCATCCGGCAGCTCTGCAAAGTACAGCTCCGCTGCCGACTGCGGCAGATAAAACCGCCCGTTTTCGGAAAGCGCCGCAGTTGTGTAGTCGGAGGGATCCAGATGCTCAAACATTCCGTTGCGGATCCACTTGCTGCTTCCGGCATAAAACGCCGCACCCCTGCCCATCCGCGCAATCAGATCCCGGATCAGAAATTCATCGTCCACCGGAGAGGGCGCCTCCGGGTCAACCGAAGCGAGCGTTTCCACCTCGTCACGGGTCAGCGCACGGTTGAAGATCATCAGATTGTCTGTCAGGCCGTTGTAGGAAAGCCTGCCCTGAAACGGAGAACCGCCCAGCGTATCGGGAGAAGAGGGATCCCCCATCGCAAACACATCGGACTGGAAGGAAATTTCGCCCGGGACCGTGTAGCTGCGGCCGTTGAGATACAGCTCGATGCGGTTGGCGGCAAAATCCACAACAACCGTCAGGTGCTGCCACCGCCCCTCATTGGTGGTATGCGCCAGCGAGCGCACGGTTCCGTCATACAGGCTGTAGGTAAACTCCCGGGTGACCATGGCCTCGTCGGCCGACGAGCGGGCATTGACCACAATCGAGGAATTTTTATAGAGAATTTCCAGCCCCGCAGTGGCGCGGCCGTCCATCTGCAGCGAGAAAAGGACATATTCGGTGTGCAGATTGACATACGGCATGAGCCACATGCTGACGCTCACCGCACTGCTGCCGTTGATTGCCGAGCCGACGGTTCCGGTTCCGAGATCCAGATAGGAGCGCCGGGAGCTGTAGGTTTGCAGTGCCTGCCCCTCCGCGCCGCCGGCCAATCCGGCCTCCTGCACGGTTGCCGGCCTGCCGGCGACGGTATCCGTGAGGATGCTCCCGTCATCCTGCGGCTCCATATTCCATGCGAGCGTCGGCTTCAGCTCACGCACCATATCGTCATAGCTCATGCTTGGTTCCTCACTGTCTCCCGGGGGCTCCGGGGTATCGGTCGGCGGGACGCTGCCCGCAGCGGTACCGGTGCTGTCGCCTCCGTTCCCGCCCTGCCCACATCCGGCCAACCCGGCGAGCATCCCCAGCAGCAACAGCAGGGTGAGCAGACGGACCGGACCGGAAGCAGACATGTGTTTTTTACGTTTCATCGACTTCATTTCCGCACATCAATCCTCGCGGCGCTTGCGGACGGCGCAGCCGGCAACAATTGCAACGGCAACAATTCCGGCCGGAGCGGCCAGCATCGAGGAGCAGCCGCCCTCCCCGCTGCCATTGCCGCCGGGTGCGGTGGTCTGCTCCGGCTCGTCGGAGCCGGCGCTCTCCTGCGGCTCATCACTGCCGGAGGTTTCGGGCTGCTTGGTTGTCTCCTCCTCATCGGAATCCGAAGGGGTCGGCGGCTCCTGTTCGTCGGTGGTATCGGACTCGGAAGGGGTTGGATCCTCCGGCTCGTCGAAATCGATGTTGCTGTAGTCCTTGTCGATTTCCTTTGCAATGACGGCAAGCTCACCGTCCGTCATGGCCGTGTTGTAGATTCTCACGTCGTCGAACCAGAAGTTTTCGCCAAGGTCAACATAGTCGGCAGGCTTGCCGAGCACGGTTTTCTCGCCGTTGATCAGTGCCGCCACGTATTTCTGCATTTCGGCCTCGGCCACCTTATCATTGATTTCAAAAACCGAAACAAAGCTGTCTATGTCGCTGTCATCAAACAAAGCAATCGACATCTCCGAGGTCAGCGTGGTCTGATTGATTTTCATCGTGACCCCGACATATTTCCACACATCATACTCCATCACCGAATAGGCGCGTCCCACTCTTGCATCCTCCCGGACGCGCACACCGATGTCGGCCATCGTTCCGCCATCCACATATGCGCCGCCGCAGATGCGGTACAGCCCCTTGCGGTATACATAAGGCGGCATACCGGTTCCGGTACCGTCAATTTTCACTCTGAAGAAAATGGTGGTCTCTATCACCTTGGTGTCCTCTACGGTGTCAGCCGTAACGCCCGAGAGATCCACCGAGTCATCGGCATACAGTGCGTTCTGGGCATCGTGCGGGATGTAGGCTACCCCATCCTCAATTTTTACCAGATCACCAAGAACCGTGAGCGTGTCATCGGATTCGCCGAAGGGCGCCTTGTCACTCAGCGCGGTTTCGAGATTGTCGCCCTCAAAATTCCAATAGGTCACCAGATGCTTGGCAAGCTCATTGGAGGTGCGGTCTGCGGCAGCAGACGCCGGCAAAGCGGCCGCTATGCAGGAAGCGAGCAGCATAACCGACAGCAGCGTTGCATATATCGTTTTTTTCATCATCATCCATCCTTTCCATGTTATCATATGTGCGCCGGACTGGCGCAGCAGCGTTGGTTTGATTCGGTCAAGTTGATAGGGGCAAAGCCGGCAATCCTGCGCCGGCAGGCAACCGGGCCCCGGCGGCAGTATCCCGGCACCGCTCCGCCCGGTCAGAACGGAATGCGGTCACCATAGCCCTCCTCCTCTTCCAACAGAGAAGTGGCTATCACGTCCCGCCCTGCCAGCGGCAGAAGCTGCAATTCCGGCACTTCGTAGCATTTCATATCATCACCTCCCTCTCAAGCCTGCGTGTTGCTGATAAAATCGCCGTTTTCATAAATGACTACACATGGCGCGCCGTTGTGCCATGCGCCGTTCAGATCGACCGCATACGGCGTTACCGTAAAGGTGATACGGCCCGCATTGGCCGGAATCCCATCCAGTGAAAGAGCCAGCAGATGCCCGGCGCCAAGCGATTCCGCCGTCACCTCTACCACACTGCCCTGCTCGTCGGAGGCGGTCAGCTTTGCATATACCGCACCGCAG
Source organism: uncultured Clostridia bacterium (assembly GCA_944391805.1). Taxonomy (GTDB): domain Bacteria; phylum Bacillota; class Clostridia; order Oscillospirales; family CAG-272; genus UMGS1865. The sequence goes on along the minus strand of CALXUY010000098.1, from coordinate 5,521 downwards.
TCATGCGCATAGGACTTCTCCTGATCCCCCCATTCGGCTGTGATCCGGAAGCCGGCACGCGCGTAAGCGGTGGAATCGATACCGGCGATGAAGCGGACCGAATAGGTTCCCTCGGCCGAGACGGCCGTTTCCTGCACGCCGACAAGCTGCGGGAGCTTGTTGTCAATATCCTGTGCCACCTGCGCCATCTGGCCGGCTGTCAGCACCGCGTCATAAAATCGGATATCGTCAAACGCAAAGGTCAATCCAACCGTATCGCCATTGAGCATCGATCCGATGCCGACATTCACGGTGTCCTCGGCGCCCTTCCGGATTCCGTCGAGCACAGCGTCGCTCAAATCACTCTTTGTCAGTGTATTGCTGAAGAATGTATCCCCGGCAAAGCTGCCGTCCAGCGAAACATTGGTGGTACAAACACAGCTTTTCGCTTCAAAATCAAATGCAAAGGTAAAGGCCATATACAGCCACACGTCATGTCTGGTACCCTTGACCAGAGACTGCCCGATGTTCCGGGCCGATCCATTCACACGCGCCATCATTTCATAGGGCCCGCCGCTCTCGGCAGAGGCCGCGTTGTAGCCTCCCCCGCAAATCCGGTACGAGGCTGCGTGATAGAGCAAGCTCGGCATACCGGTGGCAATCTCTCCGGTCATCCGCACCTTCAGAAAAATCGTCTTGCTTCCGAGATCCGAGAGATCGGGCGAGTTGGCGGCATAAACCAAAGCACCGTTCGGAATGGTCAGAATTCCATTCTCTGCGGCCGCTCCCGTTTTCGTCCCGTCAAACACCACCTTGTCTGACGTGCCTGAGGCTGCCTTATCCGAAAGCGCCTCCTCCTGTGTTTCTCCGTCAAAATCCCAGTGCGTGACCAGGTTGTCCGCAGGCGTCCATGCCTCCTCGGCCGATCCGCCGACCGCGGCGCATCCAAAGACCAACAGACAGACGAGAAGATATCCGATTGCTTTTTTCATGATGTAATCTCCTTTGCATAACATTCAATAAATCAGATTGCGGAAATGTTTGACCCTGTGGAAGGTGATCAGATTGCCGTTATGGGCATCCAAGGCCTCGCTGTCCCCCGAACGGCTGGCAATGAGCAGATCGTCCCGGTCGATGACCATGTGTGCATAATGGCGTGAGGTGTTTTCTCCCTCTGCGGCATCCACCAATCCGGCAAAGCACCAATCCACACAGTTTTTGGAAAAGTGAAGCACCAGCCGCTGCCGCTCGTTGTCCGGCAGACCAAAGGCGTTTGGACTCATGCGCTCGGGTCGGCGCATACTGTCTGTGGCCTGTGTGCTCAACAGCCAATACAGCGCCGTCCGGGAATCGTATTCAATGTGAAACTTCATCTGTCCGCCCGGGCACGGGAGCCATACCAACGGGCGGCCGGAAGGCGCCGACTCCGGGAGCGTTGTCATGCTTCCGTCCGGATTCTCCACCACCTTGAGAATGGCCGCGTATCCGGTGCACCCGGTGTGCGCCCGCATCCAGAGATGAAAGGTGTGCCCGGAGGGATCGTACCAGATGTGATCGGGGTCGTGAAGCTGCACGACCTGCGCCTCCAGCCATCCGATCGGAGCGCATTTGCGCTCCACCGGCGTGCTGCACACCGTTACGCTGCGCCGTTCTTCCGTTCGGTAAAACGGAATGCCGACATAATGGAGAGAGCTGCAATCAATCAGATCGCGAAAGGCGATTTCCGAGGCAAAGGTCCAGCTTTCGGCACGGGTCAGATCATCCCCGATGCGGGCGCGCATCAGTACCGGAGCGAGTGTGGAGACGTTCCAGCCCTTGCAGTCGTCATATACCACGCGCTCCATCGCCAGATACACACAGCCGTTTGCGTAAATCACATTGGAGGAAGCCTGATGCCAGTGTTGTCCCTCTGTCAGCAGAGCCGGACTGCTCCAACTGCTTCCGCCGTCATCCGAGCGGATGATGGCAATGTCACCGCACACTCCGTCCATGTGTCCGAGAATATAAACGGTTTTCCCAGCCAGAAACGGACGTGCATGTATGAACGGGAAATTTCCGGAAGGCGTCCAGCTCTCCCCACCGTCGAACGAGCGCATAACCTGTCCCCGGCCCTGCGTCAAAAGCCGCTCACATCCGGGCTTCACACCAAAATCCAGGGTAGCAAGCAATGAACCATCGGGTAGGACGCAGAGTGCGGGACTGTAGGTGTAAACCTCCTTCGGATTTGGTGAGCGGCAGATCACCGCGGGCTCCGGGCTAAGCGCCTGTATCCGCATTGCCGCCGTCCCCCTTGTTGTAGGTCTTGAGATAGTTGCTGATCTTTCCTTCATAAACCCGCTCAAAGCTGTCATACCAGCCGCGGAAGGTATCGTATTGCGCCATCTTGCTGGAAAACTCGGCAATGGCGCCCAGCGCATTGTGATTGACAAAGCCGAAATCCCAATACACCGTGTCAATGGCCAGATTGATCATCTCAGCCGAGGTCGGATCCTTTGCGGCCTGCCCCTCCAGAATCACCCCGATATACGCGGGACGTACCGACTGGTAAAAGGATGCGCAAAGCGCCTCCAGCACCAATCCGGAGCAATCCGGTGTGGTAACCGCGTTCGGAATGGCCAGAACTGCCGTTCCGGCAGTACCTGTGACATAGTTCTGCTGACTGCTGTCAAACTTGGGATACACAATCAATCCGTAATCTCCCTGCATGGAGCGCAGCGTGATGATGCGGTCAATGCAGGTGGCTGCAAACAGCGCATGCCCGTTGGTGAACTCCTGAATCACAGTGGGTTGGTCGTTTGCAAACAGAAAGGAATCGTTCCCATAAAAACGGCTGCGCAGCATCTGATAAAGGTTTTCCGCAGGCTCGGAATACTTTGTCAGCTCCAGCTCATTGCCGTTTGCTTCCACAATGTGGAACCCGGAGGATGGGAAAAACGCATCTACCGTCTGACTGGAAGCAATCAGCCCAACCATATCCCCCACCGAAGAGGCGTTATCGGCATTGAGATCCTCGTACATCTCGGCTGCCATACCGAACATGGTATCCAGCGTCCACGTATTGTTTTCAAAATGGGTAAAGGGGCTGGTCATCTGCCGGGAGGAGATCAATTCGGTATTGAAAGCGATCATACACAGACTGGTGATGTTCCCAAGGCAAAAATCCCCCACCGCGGCATACCGGATACCGAACAGCTCGGTGGTGTTGTTGAAGCCCGCGGTCCAGTACGGCTTGCTGAAATCGATGTACCTGACCTGGTTCAGATCCTGAAACTGTCCCTCCGCGGCAAGCACCATCCCATACCAATATGCAGGCGACACCACATCGTATATTTCATTGCCCCCCGCGACATTGGTATTGCGGATTTCCTGCATAAAGGCAATATAGCCGCTGGCATTGGCGTCCATCCCGGTATAATCCAGCCGGATGCCGAAGCGGTCCTCCAGTGCAACCGTGCTTTGATAGACGTTCCGGGTTAAAACGGTTTCGCGAATTCCGGGATCCTCTGTAATATAGTTGGTTCCCACTCCGCCGTCCCCCACAAGCATACGGAAGATTTTGCCGTCGTAGTCATCCAGCGTATCCGGCAGGTCATCCGCATACAGATCGGACGAAGTCCCATCCTCTGATCCGGACGGATTCTCCACCGTATCGTCGGGAAGTGTTTCGTTATGCTTGCAGCCCGCTCCCATACAGGCTATCGCCAACAGCAGGACGGCAAGCATCCATGCAATATGTTTCTTCATAAGCCCTCCTTCATCTTGTTTTTGTGCAAAAGTATCAGCTTAGCTGTGTTAAACATTATAGCACACAATGAATAAAATAAAAATGCCACTAACGGACATTAAATTAACGCAAACGGACGAAAGGCACATTTTATTCAGCAAAAAGCAGAAAGGGCACACCACAATACCAAGATTTGTATTGTGATGTGCCCAAAAGATATATTAGACAATCTATTTGACCGGATAATTGGATTTGAGAATGGAGGAACGATATTCACCCGGCGTTTGCCCCTCCACGCGCTTAAAAAAGCGGTTCAGGCTATGCTCGTCGCTCAGTCCAACGGTCAGGCAAATATCAGAAATTCGTTCCTGCGCAAGCAACAGTTCCCGGATCCGTTCACAGCGCAGCTCATCGATGAGCTGTCGGGTGCTTTTTCCCTCGTACGAAAGGATCTTCCGCCGAAGCTGACGCTCGCTCAAATACAGGTATCCGGCAAGCTCGGAAACCAGATTTTTCGAGCTGAGATTCGCACGGATATAGGATTTGCAAATAGAGAGAAACTCCGCGCCGTTTTGCAGCTTCTCCTGAGGAACCGGCTCTGGTACCGAAAAATCTTTGCCCATACACTGCTCCAGCAACACCATCAGTATGGTGAGGATGTTCCACTGCACAATTTTACCGTCTGCAATCCCACCGTATTGCATATGCAAAAAGATATACTCCAGCGGTTTCATAATACGGTCGTCGCAAATGCCGGTAAAAAAGGAATGCTCCCGCAGCAAATCCTGATACCGCCGGAATACAGAGCCATCCGGAAACTCCAGATCAAAGCACATGGCAAACTTGGCAAATTCCGAGGTATTGCTCGAAAAGCTGTGCCGCACACCGGGCGTGACCAATATAAAATGACCCTCGCCAATTGGAATAATGTGATCATTGATGCTGTACACATTCTCCCCCTGCATAATCAGATGCAGCTCAAAAAAGGAGTGCCGATGCGGCTTGGAATTGACCCGTCGCTTTTTGGTAAAATCAAAGGTGAGGTATTTGAGATAATACACCTTCAGGTGAACATCGGCATCATCATGCTGAAGATCCAGCAGATTCACCTGCTGTGAGGACTGTATATATTTTTGCACATTGGAATCCATCAGCATTTCCCTCCTTCCCATCCGACTGCTGCCGTCAGTATGCAGGACATAATACAAGCCGTTTTTACGAACCTCAAAATTCACCCGCACCTGCTTGTTACACCTATTATACCAATGAGATGTAGATTTGTCAACCAGATTTTTATCGACGAATATGCAATATCATTCCGTAAAAAATTTTTAAGGCAACACCGCGCAATTCACGGTTCGCACCTTGACTGCACAACTTTTTGCATCTTTTTCGCCAAACTGCACAAATCTCCTACAAGCGTAGCTTGTTGCAATAAGATCTACTATTGCCTGCTGTCAAAAAATTCTTTCAGAATTGGTTTGTTTGACGAAAAATCTGACGGCAGATTTGCTCAGTCAGAATTGTGCGGTGTTGCCTTAAGAAATAAACTCAGTCTAAATTTCTGAAAGAGCATATATATCCAAACCGAGAAGTCCGAGGTTCAAGACCACTCGGGTTCCGAAAAGTTGCACTGTACTGTAATCCTGAAAAAGGCCTGTAAAAAACGAAAAAAGCCTTATGAGATAAGGCTCAGTCTGTCGAAAAACGCCTATCAAGCGAGAGCCGAAATGGGCGTTTTGGAATATAAGCGAGAAAAAAATGAGAAAAATGCAAAGAAGAGGGAGGGATGGATATCACTCCACTTTCTTTTTGCGA
>CALXUY010000097.1 GCA_944391805.1 uncultured Clostridia bacterium | reverse complement strand
TGCCGTCGGTCTCGGACTCGCTTCGCTCGCCTCGCCCTCCGTCACCCGCAGGGCGTTGAATCTCCGTTCTATCTGAATTTGTTACTATTTTGAAAACTATTGCAACTTGCTATTGCAATTTGCGGGTCAAAAACCAATGACTACTTTCATAACAGTGAAGGCAAGACCGCACCATTCTGACCGTGCGCGGCCTGCGGCTCTCTTCACGACAGATATTTCGCGGGACAAACCAATTCTGAAAGCAAATTTTTTCGCCTGTATGGGATTTGTGCAGGCTCCGTGCCTGTCGGCAAAAAGATGCAAAAAGATGTGCGGTCTATTGGCTTGATCCGTGAATTATGCGGTGTTGCCCGAATGATGCGGCTGTTTTTTTGCGGAATAAATGCATCGATAAATTGTTTTATATCACAAATATAGAGACGGATATCCGCGTGTTGTTGGTATAAGTATACCATAATCGTATATAAAATGCAACCCAACAAAGAGACCAACAATCTGTATTATTCACGCATATTGTACAGACTTCCGGAAAGCCGCGCGCAAGAAATCCGTTCGTTTTCTACCTTTATAAAATTGCCAGATATTTTCAGAAAACGTTCAGACACCGCCGCGCAATTTCTGACCATGCAAATCCGCCATTCGTTTTTTGTCGGACGCTCCCATCCACAGAAAATATCTTGACCGCAGATTATCGCAAGCCTGATTGCAGCAGGCTTTGTTTGTGGGATATTTGTACATTTTGGAATCCTGTCGGTAAAAAGCTGCAAGGAGTTGCGCAGTCTATAGCGAAAGGAACTGTCACATAAAAACGCAAAAAAGCGGTTGCTGATCATCGGAAAAGGATCAAGCAACCGCTTGCTTTGTGTTTTGATCGGAAAACCCAAGCTGTAGGCAAAAAGCGTCCATTCCGCGGCATTTGGCCATGGAACGGACGCTTTTTGTCTACGATCCGCAGCGCAGGGCAACAGCATCAAAAACATGCTGTTGCCCTGCGTTTGCTATACGAATTCGTCACGAAATCCGTTCCACTGTGCGCCCTTATGTGCCAATGAATGTGGCAGAAAAGCTGCTGCACAGCCTCACAAATTTCCCGGGTTCCGTCAGCTTGATGAGCGTCCCTGCTCCATGCTCCCTTCTCTTGGCGCGATCCGGCATATTTGCCGGATCCGCCCGGCAGCCGGTTCAGAACAGCCCCACAATTTTGCCGGATGCGTCCACGTCGATGTTCTCGGCAGCCGGTTTTTTCGGCAGTCCCGGCATGGTCATAATATCACCGGTCAGTGCCACCACAAATCCGGCTCCCGCGCAGATTTTCACATTCCGCACAGTGACCGTGAAATCCTCAGGCGCGCCGAGCTTGGTCGGGTCGTCCGAAAAGCTGTACTGCGTCTTGGCAATGCAGACCGGGCAGCGCCCGAAGCCCAATGCCTCCAGCGCGGCAATCTGCTTTTGCGCCGCCGGCAGAATGCTGACGCCGGCGCCGCGGTAAACCCTGCGCACAACAGCCTCAATCTTTTCGGCAATCGGCAGCCCGTCGGCATAGCTGAAGGCGAAGTCGCCTTTTTCCTGCTCGCACAGGCGCACCACCTCGCGGGCGAGAGCCTCTCCGCCCCGTCCGCCCTCGGCCCAGACAGTGGAGAGCACGGTGTTCACGCCCAGCTTGCGGCACTCCCGGATGATGAAATCAATCTCGGCGTCGGTGTCTGTCGGGAAGCGGTTGACCGCCACCACGCAGGGCAGACGGTAGACCTCCCGGATGTTGGAGACATGGCGCAGCAGATTGGGAATGCCCGCCCCGAGCGCCGCAAGGTTTTCCTCGGCCAGCTCATTCTTGGCCAGCCCGCCGTGCATTTTGAGCGCACGGACCGTGGCAACCATCACCACGGCGGCGGGCGTCAGCCCCGCCATGCGGCATTTGATGTCCAGAAACTTCTCGGCCCCGAGATCTGCCCCAAATCCCGCCTCGGTCACGGTGTAGTCCCCGAGCTTCAGGGCCATGCGTGTGGCGACAACCGAGTTGCAGCCGTGCGCGATGTTGGCAAAGGGTCCGCCGTGCACAAGGGCCGGCGTACCCTCGAGGGTCTGCACCAGATTGGGCTTGAGCGCGTCCCGCAGCAGCGCGGTCATGGCGCCCGCCGCCTTGAGCTGGCCGGCCGTAACCGGTCTGTCGTCATACGTGTATCCCACGATGATGCGGGAGAGCCGCTCGCGCAGGTCGGAAAGCGAGGAGGCGAGGCAGAGCACGGCCATGATCTCGGAGGCGACCGTGATGTCAAAACCGTCCTCACGGGGCACACCGTTGACTTTTCCGCCCAGACCGTCCACCACAAAACGGAGCTGACGGTCGTTCATGTCCACACACCGCCGCCAGGTGATGCGGCGGGGGTCGATTCCCAGCGCGTTGCCCTGATGAATATGATTGTCGAGCATGGCTGCCAGCAGATTGTTGGCCGCGCCGATCGCGTGAAAATCGCCGGTGAAATGCAGGTTGATGTCCTCCATCGGCACCACCTGTGCGTACCCGCCTCCGGCGGCACCGCCCTTGATGCCGAACACCGGCCCGAGCGATGGCTCGCGCAGCGCCAGCGTCGCATTCTTGCCGATGCGGCGCAGACCGTCCGCAAGTCCTATGGTAGTGGTGGTCTTGCCCTCGCCGGCGGGCGTGGGGGTAATGGCGGTGACCAGAATCAGCCTGCCGTCCCCGCGCTTGGTGTGCTCGATGAGAGAGAGATCGATTTTGGCCTTATATCTCCCATATTGTTCCACATATTGTTCGTCAATGTGCGCCGCCGCGGCAATCTCCGAGATCGGCTTGAGCCGGCATGCCTGCGCAATTTCAAGATCGGTCTGCATGGGAACCCTCCGTCAGTGAAAATATTGAACCGCCGCCTCGAACATCCGGATGCGGTATTCTCCCGGAACGTTTTTGTAAAGCCCGTCACCCACGCGCTCACTGTGTCCCATTTTGCCGAACACACGGCCGTCGGGCGAGGTGATGCCCTCAATGGCATACATCGAATCGTTGGGATTGAAGTGCACCTCGCTGGTGGCATTGCCGGCGAAATCGACATACTGCGTGGCGATCTGCCCGTTTGCGGCAAGCTGCCGGATGAGCGCCTCATCCGCGAGGAACCGCCCCTCCCCGTGCGAGATCGGCACGCTGTAAATGTCCCCGACCTGCGTCAGCGCCAGCCATGGCGAGCGGTTGGAGGCCACGCGGGTGCGCACGATGCGGGACTGATGGCGGGCGATGGTATTGTAGGTCAGGGTCGGGCAGTGCTCGTCGGTGTCGATGATTCTGCCGTAGGGCACCAGCCCCAGCTTGATCAGCGCCTGGAACCCGTTGCAGATGCCGCACATCAGGCCGTCCCGGCGCTCGAGCAGCTCGGTGACCCCCTCCTTGACGGCGGGGTTGCGGAAGAAAGCGGTGATGAACTTGCCGCTGCCGTCCGGCTCGTCGCCGCCCGAAAAGCCGCCCGGAATAAAGACGATCTGCGCGGTTTTCAGCGCCTCGGCAAAGGCCTCGACGCTGCGCTGAATACCGGCCGACGTGCGGTTGTTGATGACCATAATTTCGGCCTCGGCTCCCGCGTCACGCACGGCCTTGGCGCTGTCGTACTCGCAGTTGGTGCCCGGGAAGGCCGGAATCAGCACCTTCGGCTTTGCCACGCGCACGACCGGAGCCGGGCGCACAGCCGCCGGAGCCGAGAAGGTCTCCATCGGGGTTCTGCGGTCCGGGATGTTGCAGCTGTACACGCTCTCGAGCTTGTCCTCATAGATGTCGAGCAGAGCCGGCAGCGGCAGCGATTCGCCGCCGCGGGAGATCGCGTTGTCGTCGGTCACGACTCCGACGGTTGTCGCGCCGGCCAAATCCGCGTCGGTGGCCTGATCGGTCAGCTCGAGCAGGAAGGAGCCGTAGGCATAGCCAAAGATCTGCCGGTCGCAGAGCTCCGCCTCATAGCGGAAGCCCAGCATGTTGCCGAAGGCCATCTTCATCACGGCCTCGGCCACGCCCCCCAGCCCGGGGGTATAGCAGGCAACCGCCTTGCCCGAACGCAGCAGAGCCGTCACACGGTTCATCACCGCCAGCAGCGAGGCCGTCTCGGGCAGACCGTTTTCCTGATATGCCGGGGCGAGCAGAATCACCCGATCCCCCGCCCTCTTGAATTCGGGGGAGACGATGTCGGCGGTTTTCTGGGTGGTCACGGCGAACGAAACCAGCGTGGGGGGAACGTCGAGCTGCTCAAACGAGCCGCTCATCGAGTCCTTTCCGCCGATGGAGCCAACGCCCAGCTCCAGCTGCGCCTTGAAGGCCCCCAGCAGCGCCGAAAGCGGCTTGCCCCAGCGCGCGGGATCCTTGCCCAGCTTTTCAAAATACTCCTGGAAGGTCAGGTAAACGTCGCGGAAATCCGCGCCGGTGGCAATCAGCTTGCACACCGACTCGACCACCGCAAGATACGCCCCGTGGTAGGGGCTTTTTTCGGTGATGAAGGGGTTGAAGCCCCAGGACATCAGTGAGCAGTCGTCGGTGTGCTGCTTCTCCACCGAAATTTTCTGCACCATGCTCTGAATCGGGGTGAGCTGATATTTGCCGCCGAACGGCATCAGCACGGTTCCCGCGCCGATGGTCGAATCAAAGCGCTCGGAAAGCCCGCGCTTGGAGCAGATATTCAGGTCGCCGGCCAGCCGGCGGTAGTTCTCGCCGAAGGAGCCGGAAATCTCCCGCTCGTAGCTCTGCGGCTTTGCGGCACGCACCGAAATGTGCTTCTCTGCCCCGTTGGAGCCGAGGAACTCACGGCTCACGTCCACAATGGTCTGGCCGTTCCAGTGCATGACCAGCCGCGCCTGTTCGGTGACGGTTGCGACCGGGCAGGCCTGCAGGTTCTCGGCGTCGGCCAGGGCGAGGAAGCCCTCCACATCCTGTGCCTCCACCACCACGGCCATGCGCTCCTGCGACTCACTGATGGCAAGCTCGGTGCCGTCCAGCCCCTCGTACTTTTTGGGAACCGCGTTGAGGTCAATGTCCAGCCCGTCGGCCAGCTCCCCGATGGCAACCGACACACCGCCCGCGCCGAAATCGTTGCAGCGCTTGATCATGCGGCAGGCCGCGGGATTGCGGAACAGCCGCTGGAGCTTGCGCTCCTCGGGTGCGTTGCCCTTCTGCACCTCGGCGCCGCAGCTCTCGAGCGAGTGGGCGTTGTGCGACTTGGAGGAGCCGGTCGCTCCCCCGCAGCCGTCCCGCCCGGTGCTGCCCCCCAGCAGAATGACCACATCGCCGGGCGTAGGGCGCTCGCGGCGGACGTTGGCGGCCGGAGCTGCGGCGATCACCGCGCCGATCTCCATGCGCTTGGCCGCATAGCCGGGATGATAGATTTCATCCACAATGCCGGTGGCAAGTCCGATCTGGTTGCCGTAGGAGGAATAGCCCGCCGCGGCGGTGGTGACGATTTTACGCTGGGGCAGCTTGCCCTTGAGCGTCTCGGAGACCGGTACCAGCGGGTCTGCCGCGCCGGTCACGCGCATGGCGCCATAGACGTACGAACGCCCCGAGAGCGGATCGCGGATGGCGCCCCCGATACAGGTCGCCGCACCGCCGAACGGCTCGATTTCGGTGGGGTGGTTGTGGGTTTCGTTCTTGAAGAGCAGCAGCCAAGGCTGTTTCTCGCCGTCCACCTCCACGCTGATTTTGACCGTGCAGGCGTTGATCTCCTCGGATTCGTCCAGCTTGTCCAGCTTTCCGGCTGCCCGCAGATGCTTCACCGCCAGTGTGGCGATGTCCATCAGGCAGACCGGCTTGGTGCGCCCCAGCCGGCGGCGCAGCTCCAGATACTCCTCATAGGTCTGCTGAAGCAGTTCGTCCTCAAATTCCACATGGTCAATGATGGTGCCGAAGGTGGTATGCCGGCAGTGATCCGACCAGTAGGTATCGATCATACGGATTTCGGTGACGGTCGGGTCCCTTCCCTCCCGGCGGAAATAGTCCTGGCAGAAGGCGAGGTCGTCGATGTCCATCGCCAGCCCGTAGTTCTCGAGCATCCGCTCGAGCGCGGCGCGGTCAAAGCCGAGAAAGCCCTCCACGGTTTTCACGCGGGTGGGGATCTCATACGTCATCCGCAGCGTTTCGGGCAACGCGAGGCTGGCCTCCCGCGCCTCCACCGGGTTGATCACATACTTTTTGATCTCGGCCAGCTCGGCGTCGGTCAGCTCTCCATAAAGCGCATAGAGCTTGGCGGTGCGCACCAGCGGGCGCTCACCGGTTGAGATGATCTGAATGCACTGGGCCGCCGAATCGGCGCGCTGATCGAACTGGCCGGGCAGATACTCCACGGCAAACACCGCGGCACCGGTCAGGTCGGGGCTGTCCGACACCAGATCGAGCTGCGGCTCGGAGAACACCGTGCGTTTGGCGTACTCGAACAGCTCGGGGGTGATGTTTTCGGCGTCATAGCGGTTGATGACGCGCACGTCGCGCAGGCTCCGGATGCCGAGCAGCCCGCGTGCGTCGGCAAGCAGCGCCCTCGCCTCGTTGGCCAGCTCCTTTTTCTTTTCCACAAACACTCTATATACCAAAGCCTCAATCCTCCTTTGCCTGCAGCGCCCGCGCGCCGATGTCGCGGCGGTAGTACGCATCCCGGAACGAAATGCGACGGACAGCCGCATAGGAGGCGTCCAGCGCCTCCCTCAGGGTATCCCGCACGGCGGTCACACCCAGCACCCGGCCGCCGCTGGTGACCAGCTTTCCGTCCCGTCTCTCGGCGCCGGCCACATAGACCTGCGCGTCCAGATCATCAGGAATGCTGATTTCATAGCCCTTCCCGTAGCGCTCCGGGTAGCCGCCCGAGGCCATGATCACGCAGGCCGCGCAGCCCGGGCGGAATTTCACCTCCACCTCGCCGAGGCGCTCCTCGGTGACCGCCTGCATGACCGTGAGCAGATCGCTCTCGAGCAGAGGCAGCACCACCTGCGTTTCGGGGTCGCCGAAGCGGCAGTTGTATTCGATCACACGGGGGCCGTCCGGCGTGAGCATCAGACCGAAATAGAGACAGCCCTTGAAGGGTCTGCCCTCGGCCGCCATCGCGCGCACGGTGGGCAGGAAAATGCGCTCCATGCACTCGGCTGCCACCGCGTCGCTGTAATAGGGATTGGGTGCAACCGTGCCCATACCGCCGGTGTTCAGGCCGGTATCCCCCTCCCCGACTCTCTTGTGGTCCATCGAGGAAACCATCGGCACCACGGTTTTACCGTCGGTAAACGAGAGCACCGAGACCTCGGGGCCTGTGAGGAACTCCTCAATCACCACCCGGCTGCCGCTCTTGCCGAATTTGCCGTCACGCATCATGGAGATGACCGCATCGCGGGCCTCCTGCCTCGTCTGCGCGATGATCACGCCCTTGCCCAGCGCCAGCCCGTCGGCCTTGACCACGGTGGGGACGGGGGCATTCTCGAGATAGGCCAGCGCGGCGTCAAGCTCGTCAAACACCTCGTATGCCGCGGTGGGAATGCCGTATTTCTTCATCAGGTTCTTGGAAAAAACCTTACTCCCCTCAATGATGGCGGCATTGGCGCGCGGGCCGAAGCAGGGGATGCCCCGAGCCTCCAGCGCGTCCACACAGCCCAGCACCAGCGGGTCATCCGGGGCGACGACGGCATAGTCCACCCCGTGCGAGGCGGCAAACGCCACGATGCCCTCGATATCGGTGGCCTTGATGTCCACGCACTCGGCGTCGGCGGCAATGCCGCCGTTGCCGGGCAGCGCCCAGATGTTTGTCACCTGCCGGTTTTCTCTGATCTTTTTGATGATGGCGTGCTCCCGCCCGCCGCCGCCGACAACCAGAATGTTCATCTCTGCTTCCTCTCCTCAGTCACGGTAAATCGGGAATTGCTCGCAGAGCGCCATGACCTCGCGGCTGACGCGCTCACGGCTGTTTTCAAAATCAAACGCCACGTCGGCGATGAAGGCGGCAATCCGCTTCATCTCGTCGGTGCCGAAGCCGCGCGAAGTGACCGCAGGGGTGCCGATGCGCACGCCGCTGGTGACAAACGGACTTTCGGGGTCGTTCGGAATCGCGTTTTTGTTGGCTGTGATGTGCACCTCGTCCAGCCGCCGCTCCAGCTCCTTACCGGTCAGTCCGGTGCCTCGCAGGTCCAGCAGCATCAGGTGATTGTCGGTGCCGCCCGACACCAGGTGGAAGCCCTTTTCCAGCAGCGCCTCGGAGAGCACCTTTGCGTTCTGCACGATGCGCTTCTGATACTCCCTGAATTCGTCGGTCAGCGCCTCGCCGAAGGCAACGGCCTTGGCGGCGATGATGTGCATCAGCGGGCCACCCTGCGTGCCCGGGAACACCGCCTTGTCGATCTGCTTGGCGTACTGCTCGCGGCAGAGGATCAGCCCCCCGCGCGGGCCGCGCAGCGTCTTGTGCGTGGTGGTGGTGACCACATCGGCATAGGGCACCGGGCTTTCGTGCACGCCGGCAGCCACAAGCCCTGCGATGTGCGCCATATCCACCATCAGGTAGGCCCCCACCTCGTCGGCAATCTCGCGGAACTTTTTGAAGTCGATGGTCCGCGGATATGCGCTCGCACCGGCCAGAATCAGCTTCGGCTTGCACTCGAGCGCCAGCGCACGCACGGCGTCGTAGTTGATGGTCTGTGTCTCGTCGTCCACAAAATAGGGGACGATATGAAAATACTTGCCCGAAATATTGACCGGAGAGCCGTGCGAGAGATGCCCGCCGTGCGCCAGGCTCATCGAGAGCACCGTATCGCCAGGATTGAGCAGGGCAAAAAAGACGGCCAGATTGGCATTGGCGCCGCTGTGCGGCTGCACATTGGCATGCTCCGCGCCAAAGAGCTTTTTCGCCCGCGTACGGGCCAGCTCCTCCACCTCGTCCACGTATACGCAGCCGCCGTAGTAGCGCTTGCCGGGGTAGCCTTCGGCATACTTGTTGGTGAGCACGGTGCCGGCCGCCAGCAGAACCGCCTCGGACACGATGTTCTCGGAGGCAATCAGCTCAATGTTGTGCTGCTGCCGGGTCAGCTCCCGCTGGCAGGAGGCGTAAACCTCGGGATCGTACTGGTTCAGTTTTTCAAAAAACATTTCTATTTTTCTCCTTCCGGTGGGAATCAGTGATGGAACAGCCGCATGCCTGTGAAGGCCATGGTCATGCCGTATTTGTCGCAGCAGGCGATGACAACGTCATCGCGGATCGAGCCGCCCGGCTCGGCCACATAGCGCACGCCGCTTCTCTTGGCGCGCTCGATGTTGTCGTCAAACGGGAAAAACGCATCCGAGCCGAGCGCCACGCCGTCGATGCCCGAGAGGTATGCCCGGATCTCTGCGTCAGTCAGGGGCTCGGGACGGGTTTTGAAGTATTTCTGCCAAACGCCGTCGGCGCAGACGTCCTCCTCGTTGCGGTTGATGTAGCCGTCGATGACGTTGTCCCGGTTGGGGCGCTTGAGGGTATCGAGGAAGGGCAGCGAGAGCACCTTTTCATGCTGACGCAAAAACCACGTGTCGGCCTTGGTGCCGGCCAGACGGGTGCAGTGAATGCGGGACTGCTGCCCGGCTCCCACACCGATGGCCTGACCGTCCACCGCGTAGCAGACCGAGTTGGACTGCGTGTATTTGAGCGTGATGAGCGAGATGATCAGATCCCGCACCGCGCTCTCGGGCAGATGCTTCTCCTTTGTGACGATGTTGCCGAGCAGCGCGCGATCGATGCGGAAGTTGTTGCGCCCCTGCTCAAAGGTCACGCCAAACACCTGCTTGCGCTCGGTCTCGGCCGGCACATAGTCCGGATCGATGCGCACGATGTTATAGCCCCCCTTTTTCTTGCCCTTGAGAATTTCCAGCGCCTCGGGCTCATACCCAGGGGCGATGATGCCGTCCGACACCTCGCGGGCCAGCAGCTTTGCGGTGGTCACGTCGCACACGTCCGAGAGCGCCACCCAGTCCCCGAACGAGCACATACGGTCGGTGCCCCTGGCTCTGGCATAGGCGCAGGCCAGCGGGGAGTCATCCAATTCCGCAACGTCATCCACAAAGCAGGCCTTTTTGAGGCTGTCGGAAAGCGGGATGCCGACCGCCGCGGAGGTCGGGCTGACGTGCTTGAAGGAGGTCGCGGCAGGGAGACCGAGCGCTTCCTTCAGCTCCTTGACAAGCTGCCAACTGTTGAAGGCGTCAAGAAAATTGATGTATCCGGGTCTGCCGTTGAGAATTTCAATCGGCAGGTCGCTCCCGTCCTGCATATAAATGCGGGCGGGCTTCTGGTTGGGATTGCAACCGTATTTCAGTTCAAATTCTTTCATGCTCGGGCTTCCTTTCTTTCCTGTCCGGATGGGTATTGATGGGGTCGGGGAGCTTCGTGCCTCCCGGAACGCATATCGGTTGGGATGGCCGTCCGGTCGGCTCCGGGACACCGGCCCGGCGCTCCCGCGTCATTGAATTTTTACCGGTTCTTGTTGATCAGGCGGACATCGGCCTTGCCGGTTTCGAGATCTGTGTAGCGAACATAGAGCGAAATTTTGTTGTCCGCGTCGAGCGCCTCCCACAGCGATGATGTAAACGCATCGATGCTGTCCGGAATCCGCACGCGCTCGGGCTCGCCCTGAAAGGTGGGAATCGGGTCTCCGTCGCACACGTAGGTGTGCAGGAAGTGTCCCAGACCCGGCAGAGACGGGTAGGAGAAGGTATAGCGGCAGCAGGCGCTGCCGGCGGCGTCGGCGCTCTTGAGAATGCTCATCTCATAGCTGAAGTCTCCCGCCGCAAAGGTCAGCATTCCGCTGATGCGTGGGGTGAGATTGGGCGCATCCGGCTCAAAGCAGCGCGAGGCCAGCGCCTCGCTGAAGGTTTTGCCGGCCGCAAGCCCCTCGTACACGGTGTCGGTCTGGTCGCCGTTGGTCACAATCAGCCTGTTTTCATACTGCCGCACCGCGGCATAGATGATCAGGCTCGGGTCCTCCACCAGCGAAGCGTCGAACGGCTCGGTGTAAAGCGCGCCCTCCCGTTCGACAAACACGCGGTTACGGCTGTTCCGGCTCCGGCCCATGATGAAGTAGGCCGAGCAGGCCGACCGCCCGTCGGCACTCTTGCCGATGACAATGCCCCGCCCCACATAGGAGTTGCCGCGAATGCGGTCGGCAATGTCGTCAATCTGATAAATATTCATTTCGGTTCCTCTCCTTCCTGATCGGCCGTCACCGCGCCGCGTCCGGACACCATTGCGGCACAGACCTGCTCCACCGCCGCGGGAAGAATCTTCCACTCGGCCAGACGCATCACGCGGCTCTGCAGGCTCTGCGGGGTGTCGTTTTTCTTGACGGCCACGGCCTTCTGCATAATGATCTCCCCACCGTCCGGAATTTCGTTGACAAAATGCACGGTGGCCCCGGTGACCTTCACGCCCCTTGCCAGAGCGGCCTCATGCACATGCAGGCCGTAAAAGCCCTTTCCGCAAAAGGACGGAATCAGGGACGGATGCACATTGATGATGCGGCGGGGATATGCGTTGGTAAAACGCTCGCTGAGGATGGCCATGAAGCCGGCCAGAACGATCAGATCGATCTGCGCATCGTCCAGCAGCCGCATGATGCGGGTCTCAAACTCCTCCTGACCGGAGCAGGCGGCCTTGGGGACCACCGCGGTTGCGATGTCCGCGGCGGTGGCACGGGTCAGGGCATATGCGTCCAGACGGTTGGAGATCACCAGCTCGATTTTACCGCTGTGCAAAAGCCCCTTGTTCTGCGCGTCGATCAGCGCCTGCAGATTGGTGCCCCCGCCCGACACCAGAACGGCGATGTTTGCAATATTCCTCATCCCATACCTCTCTTCAGCGCAGGACGATTTTTTCATCCGAACGGATGATGCGCCCCAGCAGATAGGGCTGCTCCCCGTTCCGGCGCAGAATGTCCATCGCGCGCTCGGCGTCCTCGGCACTCACCACAATGCTCATGCCCACGCCCATGTTGAAGGTGTTGAACATATCCCGCTCGCTGATGCCGCCCTTGTCCGCGATCAGACTGAAAATCGGCAGCACGCGCACGTTGTTCTTTTCAATCTCGGCGCCCAATCCCTCGGGGATGCTGCGCGGAATGTTCTCGTAAAAGCCGCCGCCGGTGATGTGTGAGATGCCCTTGACCTGCACCTCTGCGGTCAGCGCCAGCACCGGCTTGACATAGATGCGGGTAGGCGTGAGCAGCGCCTCTCCCAGCGACTGCCCCCCAAGCGCCTCCACGGGACTGTGCAGATCGGTATGCTCCACATCAAAGATTTTGCGCACCAGCGAGAAGCCGTTCGAATGCACGCCGCTCGAGGGCAGCGCGAGAATCACATCCCCCTCCCGCATGGTCTTGTTGTCGATGATCCTGTCCTTGTCCACCACGCCGGTTGCATAGCCCGCAAGGTCGTATTCGTCCTCCGGGTAAAAGCCGGGCATCTCGGCAGTCTCTCCGCCGATCAGCGCGGCGCCGGCCTGCACGCAGCCCTCGGCAACCCCCTTGACAATGTCGGCGATTCTTTCGGGCAGGTTCTTGCCGCAGGCGATGTAATCGAGGAAGAACAGCGGACGCGCACCGCTGCAGATGATGTCGTTGACGCACATCGCCACGCAGTCGATACCGACCGTGTCGTGCCTGTTCATCAGAAACGCAATTTTGAGCTTGGTTCCCACGCCGTCGGTTCCGCTGACCAGCACCGGGCGGGAAATTCCGCGCAGATCCAGTTCAAACAGCCCGCCAAACCCTCCGATATCGGAGCAGACCCCGGGCGTTGCGGTTCTGGCAATGTGGGCTTTCATCAGCTCCACCGCGCGGTAGCCGGCGGTGATGTCCACGCCGGCGGCGGCGTAGCTCTCGGATTTGGAAAGTTCGTTCATGAAAAAGCATCCTTTCTTGTGATTGGGGCAGTTGATACGCATCTGCCGCCGCCCCGACGGCAAACATACAAACCGATTCTTCCGGCATACCGGGCGCCGGTGCCCCTGCGTCCTTACGTCCGTTCCTTTTCGGGCTTTGCGGCCGCCTCCGGAGCGGCGGCTGCCTTTGGCGTCTCTGCCGCCTGCTGCTCTTTTCCGTTCCAGCAGTAGGTGCACAGCCGGCAGCGGTCGATTCCGATGGATTTGGAAAGGCCCTCCAGCGTCTGGAACTCCAGAGAGGCCAGATGCAGCTTTTCACAGATGGCCCGGCGCATGGCCTGTCCGCGCTCGGTAGAGGAATCGCTGTATTCGTCCAGGTGCTGCAGCCCCTCCTCCCCTTCCAGCTCCACAATCGTGGACCGGGTGATCAGCTCCATGTCGCTGGTGGCGCGCGAGAAGTTGAGGTATTTGCAGCCGTACATAATCGGCGGGCAGGCCGAACGCATATGCACCGCGTCGGCTCCGTTTTCGTAGAGAAACTCCACGGTCTCGCGCAGTTGTGTGCCCCGTACAATCGAGTCGTCCACAAACAGCAGCCGCTTGCCGTGAATCAGCTCTCCCACCGGAATCTGCTTCATCTTTGCCACCTTGTTGCGATCGGTCTGATTGGCCGGCATAAAGCTGCGGGGCCATGTGGGGGTATATTTGATAAAGGGACGTGCAAAGGGAATTTTGCTGCGGTTGGCATAGCCGATGGCATGCGGGGTTCCGGAATCCGGCACGCCGCCCACATAATCGATTTCGGGCAGATTTCCCGACGCCGCGTCGTTTTCGGCCAGCGTTTCGCCGTTGCGGTAGCGCATGGTCTCCACGTTCACCCCCTCATAGTTGGAGGTGGGGTAGCCGTAATAGCTCCAGAGGAAGGCACAGATGTGCATTTCCTCCCCCGGCTCGCGCAGCACGGTCAAACGGTCGGCGGTCAGCTCCACAATCTCGCCCGGCCCCAGCTCGCGCTCCGCGGTATACCCCAGCTTCTGTGCAGCAAAGGACTCAAATGAGACACAGCGCCCGTTTTCGTTCTTTCCGATGAGCACCGGCAGCCGCCCCACGCGGTCGCGCGCGGCAATCAGCCTGCCGTCGTCCCGCAGAATCAGAATCGAGGCCGAGCCTTCGATTTCCTCCTGAGCAAAGCGGATCCCCTCGGCGAAGCTGCTCTTCTGGTTGATCAGCGCGGCCACCAGCTCGGTCGTATTGACCCTGCCGGCCGTCATCGCCCCGAAGTGCCCCCCGCTGAACGAGAGATACTGCCGGATGAGCGCCTCGGCGTTGTTGACCACCCCGACAAAGCAGATGGCATATGTACCGAGGTTCGAACGGATCAGGAGGGGCTGCGGGTCGGTGTCGTTGATGCAGCCGATGGCAGCGGTCCCCCGCATCTCCTCAAAAATATGCTCAAACTTGGTGCGAAAGGGCGAGTTTTCGATATTGTGAATGTTTCTCTGCAAGCCGATGGCGGAGTCGAAGGCCGCCATTCCCCCGCTTCTCGTGCCGAGATGCGAGTGGTAATCGGTTCCGAAAAAAACATCTGAGATGACGCTGTCTCTTCCGACAGCTCCAAAAAAGCCTCCCATAGGCCCTCCTAAACGAAATCAGAAATTAGCCGATTGGAAAAAAGGATAATCTTACGGCCTCAGTGATTGTACTCCCGGCAGATCCGCGCGTCCTTTTCCAGCACGGCCTTGGTATCGCTCTCGCGCTTTTCGCGCAGGCGCTCGGCCAGCTCCTCGTCCGAGAGAGCCAGAATCTGGCAGGCAAGCAAAGCGGCATTGACCCCCCCGTTGATTGCAACCGTGGCAACCGGAATGCCCGAGGGCATCTGCACGGTGGCAAGCAGGGCGTCAATGCCATCTAAATTCTGGGACTTGCAGGGAATGCCGATGACCGGCAGCGTGGTGTTTGCGGCAAGAACCCCTGCCAGGTGTGCAGCCATACCGGCAGCGGCAATGATGACGCCGAAATCCCTTCCCGCAGCCTCACGCGCAAAAGCGATGGCCTGATCCGGCGTTCTGTGTGCCGAATACACGTGTGCCTCATAAGGGACCCCGAAGGAGGCCAGCGTATTCATGGCTTTTTCAAGGATGGGCAGGTCGCTGTCGCTCCCCATCACAATTCCGACTTTTTTCATGATGTTACACCTTTCCGCCAAAGGGTCGCCTCTGCGGCACTGCCCGGGGCGGCCTTTCGGCCTTGTTCAGTTTGCATTGCGGCGGTTATTCCCTGGCCCGTTTTTCTCTGCCCGGGTCTTTGCCTTTGTCCGATTCCGGCGGAGGCCGCCCGCGGCAGACGGGAGCAATGCCCGCCGGAAAATACAGAAGGGCACACTTAACCCCCCGCGATCAAGCGTGCCCAGACGGTCGGCAGCGGCAAGCATTCCGCAGAGGAACACCTCTCCGAATACGAAACAGAGTCTCCGCCCACCGGACGGCAAACCGCTTGCCTGCATGTTTGCTCTCCGCTCCTTCGTGGTGCTCCACGTTCATTCCGCCAGTTACAGAGAACATTTGATTTCGCCATCAGTATACCATAAAAATGGGGATTTGTCAAGATATTCGCCGAAGTTTTACCGAAAATCCGCAAACGCTCGGCAATACGGTCGACCGCTCTGCCCGGCGCCGTACGCCTTGCGTCGCGCCGGCCCTCTCTTTGGCTTCCGCCGCACTCAGTTTGCCTTGGTTTCGCAGTACAGGCAGCGGTATTCACCCGACCGGGTGCGGACAAAAATATGCTTGATCTCCTGCTCGGTGGTGGTGATGCAGCGGGGATTTTTGCAGCGGATGATGTTCACCAGCCGCTCCGGCAGATCGATGTGCGCTTTCTCAATGATCTTCCCGTTCCGGATCACGTTGACCGTGGCGTTCGGGCTGAAAAATCCGATCAGATCGAGGTTGATATCGATGCTGGAATCCACCTTGATGATGTCCTTTTTGCCCATCTTACCGCTGGGAACATTCTGAATCACCGCCACGCAGCAATCCAGCCCGTCCAGCCCCAGCATTTCGTAGAGCTGCATGGCCCGCCCGGCCGTAATGTGATCGATGACAATGCCGTTTTTGATGCTGTCGATGTTCATTTCGCACGCACCCCCAATAGCTTCATAATCAGCGCCATGCGCACAAACCGCCCATAGTAGGCCTGCCGGAAATAGCAGGCGCGCGGGTCGTCGTCCACGGCGGTGGAAATTTCATTGACGCGGGGCAGAGGGTGCATGACAATCATGTCCGGCCTTGCCAGCTTCATTTTTTCGGTTGTGAGGATGTAGGTGTCCTTCAGGCGCAGATAATCCTCCTCGTTGAAGAAACGCTCCTTCTGCACGCGGGTCATATACAGGATGTCCAGCTCCCCGATCACATCGTCCAGCGACCGGCTCTGCTTGTATTCGATGCCCTTGTCCTTGATGAATTCCTGCTTGACAAAGCTGGGGAGCTTGAGCTCCTCGGGTGAGATCAGCACAAACTTCACCCCCGCGTAGCGCGACATGGCCTCAATCAGCGAATGTACCGGCCGGCCGAATTTGAGGTCGCCGCAAAGGCCGATGGTGAGATTTTCAAACCGCCCCTTCTCATGCCGGATGGTGAGCAGATCGGTCAGGGTCTGGGTGGGGTGATAATGCCCGCCGTCCCCGGCGTTGATGACCGGAACCCGCGAGTGCATCGAGGCCACCAGCGGCGCCCCCTCCTTGGGGTGGCGCATGGCGATGATGTCGGCATATCCAGAGACAATCGTGACCGTGTCGGCCACGCTCTCTCCCTTGGCCGAGGAGGAGGAGCCGGAGTCCGAAAAGCCGAGCACCTGCCCCCCCAGCGACAGCATGGCCGACTCAAAGCTCAGCCGGGTTCGGGTGGACGGCTCAAAAAAGAGGGTGGCCAGAATCTTGTGGCGGCAGACCTCGTTGTATTTTTCGGGGTGTGCGAGGATGTCGTCGGCGGTGTCCATCAGCTCCTCAATCTCCTCCACCGAGAGGTCCAGAATGTTGATGATGTGTCTCATTTTTTTGCTCCGATCCAGCTTTCGTCCGAGGGGTTGTTGCGGAAGGCAACCAGCCGCGCCACATCCTCCCGCCGGATGTAGTTCTCCTGTGCGGCAATCTCGGCAATCACGTCAAAGTTGGTCAGGCTGACGTTTTTCACATTAGCATCGGCCAGCCGCTTCAGACCCTTTTCCATGCCATAGGTGAATATCGACACAATCCCCAGCACCTCGGCTCCCGCCTCGCGCAGCACGTTCACCACCTCGATGACGCTGCCGCCGGTGGAGATGAGATCCTCAACCACCACCACCTTCTGCCCCTGCTCCAGCCTGCCCTCAATCTGGTTCTGCCGGCCGTGGTCCTTGGCGCCCGAGCGCACGTATCCCATCGGCAGTCCCATCAGATGCGCGGTGATGGCCGCATGCGCAATGCCGGCCGTGGAGGTTCCCATGAGCACCTCCGCCTCCGGGTACTCCCGTCGGATGGTTTCGGCCAGCCCGGTTTCCACATCGGTGCGGACAGCCGGCGCCGTCAGGGTCAGGCGATTGTCGCAGTACACCGGGCTTTTGATGCCGCTGGCCCAGACGAACGGCTCGTCCGGGCGGAAGAACACCGCCCGGATGGACAACAGATCCTTTGCGATTTTCTTTTGAAGTTCGGTCATATTTTCCTCCTCTGTCCGCCCGTACCCGGGCGGGATTTCAGGCATGCAGCTGCCTTTTATTTGAGCATATAGAGCAGAAACAGCTTGCCGGTATACTTTTGATATGCCTTCCAGTCCCGGATTTCGGTATGCTCGCCGATTTTCTCCAGCAGCAGCTTCCCGGCCGGGGATTTCCAGTACCGCCGGGGGCTGCAGAAAACCAGCGGGTGCCCGTCTACCCGGCATTGCAGCCAGAGCTGCGCGCTGCCGATGCCGAACTCGGCCGATTCGAACTGCGCAAAGGGAATCTCTTTTTTCACCCCCAGCTTTTCGTTTTCACAGATAAGGCCGGTGTCGGTAATCGCCGTAAAATACCCCGTCATGCCCACCGGGCAGGGCAGCAGGCCGCCGCCCTCGCCCAGCACCAGCAAGAACATCCGGTCGGGGTCGAGATGGTTTTTCTCACAATAGCTTTTTCTGGTTTCCATGCATCGGTTTCTCTCTTTCTCGGTTTTGCGCGGCCGCTCACTCGTCGGTCAGCACAAAGGCAAACACCGGCTCCCCGTTGTCGCTGCCCGGTGCGGCGGTAACGGATTCCACATACCAGCCGTCCTCCAGCAGCTCGTTCATCTCGTCCAGCGCGGCGTTTCCCTCATTGTAGCCATCCACAAAAATCACCTTTTGCATCGGATGCATCCTCCCTTCGGTTTCCGGGCGGTCAGCCCACAAATTCTTTGACACACCTGCGGTAGGCCGCAACCGGGTCGGGAGCGGCCGTAATCGGGCGGCCGACCACAATATAATCCGAGCCGATTTCTCTGGCCTCGGCCGGTGTGGTCACCCGCTTCTGGTCGCCCTTGTCCCCATCGGCAAAGCGGACGCCGGGGGTCACGGTCAGAAAGCTCCTGCCGCACACCGCGTGCACCTTTGCTGCCTCCAGCGGGGAGCAGACCACCCCGTCCAGCCCCGCGCCCCGGGCGGTGAGCGCATAGTGCATGACCACCTCGTCAATCGGCTCGCGGATGAGCAGATCGCGCTCCATTCTCTCCTGATCGGTGGAGGTGAGCTGCGTCACGGCAATCAGCAGCGGACGGCTGCCGTCGGGCCGGGTCAGCCCCTCGAGCGCGGCCTCCATCATCGCAGCGGTGCCGGCGGCATGCACGTTGCACATGTCCACATCCAGCCCCGAGAGCACCCGCATGGCCTTTTTGACCGTGTTGGGAATGTCGTGCAGCTTGAGGTCGAGAAAGATCCGGTGTCCCCGGCGCTTGATTTCGCGCACGATCTCCGGCCCCTCGGCATAAAACAGCTCCATGCCGATTTTGACAAAAGGCTTTTCCCCTTCGCCGAACAGTCCGAGAAAATCGGCCACCTCCTGCCGCCCCGCAAAATCGCAGGCCACAATCACATCCTTACCCATGGTGCGCACCTCCTATGATTTCGGTTAATGTTTGAATTCCGTACCGCTGCATCACCCGCGGCAGCTCCTCCACAATGGTTTTGCAGGCAAAGGGATCGACCAGATTGGCCGCCCCCACCTGCACCGCGGTCGCGCCGGCCAGCATCATCTCGAGCACATCCTCGGCCGAGGACACGCCTCCCATACCGATGACGGGAATGCTGACCGCCTCATAGACCTGATACACCATGCGCAGCGCAACCGGGAAGATGGCGGGGCCGGAAAAGCCCCCCATGCGGTTGGCAATGACCGGACGGCGGCGGCGCAGATCAATCCGCATTCCGAGCAGCGTGTTGATCAGGCTCAGGCCGTCGGCCCCCGCCTGCTCGCAGGCCTTTGCAATAGGAACAATATCGGTGACGTTGGGGCTGAGCTTGATATAAACCGGCTTGGTCGTCACTGCCTTGACCGCCCGCGTCACCTCGGCCGCAGCCTCGGGCGAGACCCCGAAGCTCATGCCGCCGTTGTGCACGTTCGGGCAACTGACGTTGACCTCCAGCAGCCCGACCTGCTCCTCCCGATCCAGCATCGCGCAGGTCTCGGCGTACTCGGCCACCGAGAAGCCGCTGACGTTGGCAATGACCTTTTTGTGAAAATACGCCTTCATTTCGGGCAGCTCGTGCGCGATGACATGCTCCACGCCGGGGTTCTGCAGCCCCACCGAGTTGATCATACCCGCGGTGCACTCGGCAATACGGGGAGTGGGATTGCCGAAGCGCGCCTGCCGCGTGGTTCCCTTGAACGAGAAGGTGCCAAGGCAGTTGATGTCGTACAGCTCGGCAAACTCCCGCCCGAAGCCGAAGGTGCCGCTGGCCGGGATGACCGGGTTCTCCAGCTCCCAGCCCGACAGCGTGACCCGCGTGTCGGGCGCTGGCGCGGCGCCGGACGGAATGATCCCGATCACATCCTGCGCCGGAGCGCCGGTTTTCTGCGCTGCCGCCCCCGCGGTATTCTTCATTTCTCCCATAGAATTTCCTCCCGTTCCAGCACCGGGCCGTCCCGGCAGATACGCTTGCTGCCGGTCAGCGTCCGGCAGGAGCACCCCATGCAGGCGCCAAAGCCGCAGCCCATGCGCTCCTCAAAGCTGTATTGCCCGCTGCTCTTTGCAATCCGGTCGACAGCCCGGAACATCGCCTCCGGCCCGCAGGCGTAAAAGTAGGTGTAGTCCAGCCCGGCCATCGCATCGGTGACAAAGCCGCGCTGCCCGGCGCTGCCGTCGGCCGTCGCAAGCCGGACCTGTGCGCCCAGCGCCTCAAATTCCTCGCAGTAAAACACGTCGGCAGCCGACCCGAAGCCCAGCACCGCGGTGGGGTGTGCCCCCCGTGCAATCAGCTCCCGGCAAAGCCGGTAGAGCGGGGGGACGCCCACGCCCCCGCCGATCAGCAGCGGAGCCGCTCCCCCCTTTTCCGGGCTGAAGCCGTTGCCAAGTCCCGTCAGCGCGTCCAGTGCCTCCCCCGGTCCCATGCGGCTCATGGCCGCGGTTCCCTTGCCCACCACCTTGTAGATGATGGTCACGCCCTCCCGGTCCCAGTCGCAGACCGAGATGGGGCGGCGGAGATAGCACCCCTCCACGCGGAGATT
Organism: uncultured Clostridia bacterium; assembly: GCA_944391805.1. GTDB lineage: Bacteria > Bacillota > Clostridia > Oscillospirales > CAG-272 > UMGS1865. The sequence goes on along the minus strand of CALXUY010000097.1, from coordinate 23,909 downwards.
GAGAAACTGCCCGGGCGCCGTGAAGGCCGAGCTGTCGCCGGCCAGCCGCATGCGAAACACATCGCGCGCCAGCGGAAGGTTTTCGACGATCCGATATTCTGTTTGCTTCATGGCTCTCCTCACGAATCGATGGTGGAAACGCAGAGCGTGGTTTCCTCCAGCACATCGAGCAGCACGCGCACGGTATCCAGCGCGGTGAACATGGTGATGTTGTTCTCTGTCGCCAGCGCGCGGATGCGGTAGCCGTCCGAAAGATGATCGACCGACCCGATATCGCTGGTGTTGATGACATAGGCGATGTGCCCCTGCCGCAGCGCCTCCTGAATCTCATCCGAGCCGTCGCCCAGCTTTTTGAGCACCCGGGTGCGGATGCCGTTGGCCTTGAGGAAATCCGCGGTCCCCTTGGTGGCCTCGATGTTGAAGCCGAGGCGATAGAAGCGGCGGACGAGTGGCAGCGCCTCCTCCTTGTCCTTGTCGGCCACCGTGACGAACACGGTGCCGTAGTTCTGCAGATGCATACCCGATGCCTGCAAAGCCTTATAGAGCGCGCGGTTGAGCTTGTTGTCGTAGCCGATGGCCTCTCCGGTGGACTTCATTTCGGGGGACAGGTAAGCGTCCAGGCCCCGGATCTTGTTGAAGGAGAACACCGGTACCTTGACATACCACCGGCTCTTTTCCTCGGGGTAAATCTCAAAAATTCCCTGCTCCTTGAGGCTCTTGCCCATAATCACCTCGGTGGCGATGTCGGCAAGGCTGTAGCCCGTGGCCTTGGAGAGGAAGGGCACGGTGCGGGAGGAACGCGGATTGACCTCAATGATGAAAACCTTCTCATCCTTGTCCACAATGAACTGGATGTTGTAAAGCCCTACGATGCCGATGCCAAGCCCCAGCTTTTTGGCGTATTCGAGGATGATTCCCTTGACCTGTTTCGAAATGCTGAAGGGGGGATAGACGCTGATCGAGTCGCCCGAGTGAATGCCGGTGCGCTCCACCAGCTCCATGATGCCCGGCACGAACACATCGTGCCCGTCGCAGATCGCGTCAACCTCCACCTCCTTGCCGATGATATATTTGTCCACCAGCACGGGCTTGTCGGCGTCGATTTCCACGGCGGTTTTGAGATAGTGGCGGAGCTGCTCCTCGTTGCCGACGATCTGCATCGCGCGGCCGCCCAGCACAAACGAGGGGCGCACCAGCACGGGGTAGCCGATCTGTGCGGCGGCGCGCACGCCGTCCTCGATGTTGGTCACGGCACGCCCCTGGGGCTGCGGGATGTGCAGCGACTCCAGCAGCTTCTCGAAACGGTCGCGGTTCTCGGCCTTGTCGATGGCCTCGCAGTCGGTGCCCACAATGCGCACCCCGCGCTTCATCAGGGGCTCGGCCAGATTGATGGCAGTCTGCCCGCCCAGCGAGGCGATCACTCCCTCCGGGTGCTCAAACTCGAGGATGTTCATCACGTCCTCGGGTGTGAGCGGCTCAAAATAGAGCTTATCCGAAGTGGTATAGTCGGTGGAAACCGTTTCCGGGTTGTTGTTGATGATGATGGCCTCGTAGCCCGACTTTTTGATGGTTGTCACTGCGTGAACCGTGGAATAATCGAACTCCACGCCCTGCCCGATGCGGATGGGGCCGGCCCCCAGCACCACCAGCTTTTTGCGGTCGGTCACAACCGATTTGTTCTCGCCCTGATAGGAGGAATAAAAGTAGGGAATATACGCGCCGGTGTGCAGCGTGTCGGCCATGCGGTAAACCGGCATGATGCCGTTCTCCCGGCGCAGACCGAACACGCGCAGCTCATCGGTCCCCCACAGCTTGGCGATGCACGGGTCGGAAAAGCCCATCTTCTTGGCCTCCCGCAGAACATCGAGGTTGCCGGCGTTCTGCCGCAGGGTGTTCTCCATCTCCACAATCCGCTTCAGCGACTCGAGGAACAGCGGGGTGATCTGCGTGATTTCAAACAGACGCTGCACACTCTCTCCCCGGCGCAGCAGCTCGGTGACGGCGAACACGTTGTCGTCCTTGAATTCGGAGATATAGTCGCGAAGCTGATCGTCGGTATAGGAATCGAACTTGGGCAGGTGGAAGTGCACGGCACCGATCTCCAGCGAGCGCACCGATTTGAGCAGGCACTCCTCCAGCGTCGAGCCGATGCCCATGACCTCGCCGGTCGCCTTCATCTGGGTTCCCAGCTTGTTGGAGGCCGCCGAGAATTTGTCGAACGGGAAGCGCGGGAGCTTTGCCACCGCATAGTCGAGATAGGGCGCCGTGGCCGCCGTGGTGTTGGCAATGGCGATTTCCTCAAGCAGCATTCCCACCGCAATTTTGGCCGTCACCTTGGCAATCGGGTAGCCGCTGGCCTTGGAGGCAAGCGCCGAGGAGCGGGAGACGCGGGGGTTGACCTCGATCAGGTAGTATTCCCGGGTCTGTGGGTGCAGGGCGAACTGCACGTTGCAGCCCCCCTCGATTTTCAGCGCACGGATGAGCCGGACGGCGCTCTCGTTGAGCATGCTCAGCTTTTCCTCGTCCAGCGACATAATGGGCGCCACCACAATGCTGTCCCCCGTGTGCACGCCGACCGGGTCCACATTCTCCATGCCGCAGATGGTGATGACATGGTCGGCCGCATCCCGCATCATTTCAAATTCGATTTCCTTGTAGCCCTTCACGCTCTTTTCCACCAGTACCTGATGCACCGGAGAGAGCCGGAAGGCGTTGATGCTGATTTCGGTCAGCTCCTCCTCGTTATTGGCAAAGCCGCCGCCGGTACCGCCCAGTGTGAAGGCCGGGCGCAGCACCACCGGGTAGCCGATGCGCGCGGCCGCGGCCTTGGCCTCCTCGGTGGAATAGGTGATTTCGGAAGGAATGGTCGGCTCGCCGATCGACTGGCAGAGCTCCTTGAACAGCTCGCGGTCCTCTGCCTGCTCGATGCTCGAGCTTCTGGTGCCCAGCAGCTCGACCTGGCACTCCTTGAGCACGCCCTTCTTTTCGAGCTGAATGGCAAGGTTCAGTCCGGTCTGCCCGCCAATGCCGGGGATGATGGCGTCCGGCCGCTCAAAGCGGATGATTTTGGCAATGTACTCCAGCGTCAGCGGCTCCATATATACCTTGTCCGCAATGCTGGTGTCGGTCATAATGGTGGCGGGATTGGAGTTGCAAAGCACCACCTCGTAGCCCTCCTCCTTGAGCGCAAGGCAGGCCTGCGTTCCGGCATAGTCGAACTCGGCGGCCTGACCGATCACAATCGGTCCCGACCCGATGATCATGATTTTTTTGAGATCTCTTCTTTTTGGCATTGTTTTTCCTCCCGAATTTGCTTTCACAGCTTGTCTGTCTGACAGTCGAATTTATGTTTACATTCTCTGAAGCAATGATTAAGCGCACACGGCCTTGTCCCGGCCGCATCTTCGCGCGTGTCGCCCGCGCCGCGCTCCGGCCCGTTCAGTTCCCCGCCGGTCCGAGCACGCTGCGGTCCTCCCAGACCGCCTGTCCGCGGTGCACGGTCAGCACGCATCTGCCATATACCTGCCTTCCCGCGAACGGCGTGCTCCGCCCCATCGAGGCGAACTCCTCCGGACGGACGGAATAGGGGCGGGACACCTCAAACACGGTGAAATCCCCTTCATCCGGCGGAATGCCGAACCGGCGCCGCGGAGCGGTACAAAGCAGCTCGGCAAGCCGCTCGGGGCCGATGATGCTCTTGCGCACCAGCTCGGTGTACAGCACCGGAAACGCGGTCTCCAGCCCCACCACGCCGAACAGGCTGTGCTCCAGCCCCCGGCTCTTTTCCTCCGCACTGTGCGGCGCGTGATCGGTCGCGATCATGTCGATGGTGCCGTCCCGCACACCCTCCAGCAGTGCCGCGCGGTCCTCGGCCCCCCGCAGGGGCGGGTTCATCTTGAAGCGGCCGTCCTCCTGCAGATCCTCGTCGCACAGCACCAGATAATGCGGCCCGGTCTCGCAGGTGACGTCCAGCCCATCGGCCTTTGCCCGCCGCAAGAGGGCCACGCTCTCCTTTGCCGAGACATGACAGACGTGGTATTTGCAGCCGGTTCTGCGCACCAGCTCAAGGTCGCGCGCGATCTGCCCGTACTCGCTCTCGGAGCAGATGCCCCGGTGCCCGTGCGCCCGCGCATAGGCCCCGTCGTGGATATATCCGCCGCGCAGCAGCCGGTTATCCTCGCAGTGCGCCGCGATGACCTTGCCCAGACCGCGCGCCCGGCTCATGGCCTCGCACATCCTGTCGTCGCTCTGCACCCCCCGGCCGTCGTCCGAAAAGCCGCACACATGGGGGGCCATACCCGCAAGATCGGCCAGCGCCTCTCCCTTCTCTCCCAGCGTAATGGCACCGTAGGGCAGCACCTGTACCACCGCGTCCCGGCGGATGATGTCCAGCTCCTGCCCGAGCGTCTCCACACGGTCAGGCACCGGGTTGAGGTTTGGCATCGCACAGACCGTGGTATACCCGCCTCTGGCCGCCGCCAGCGTTCCGGTGCGGATGGTCTCCTTATAAGAAAAGCCCGGCTCACGAAGATGCACATGCACATCGCAAAAACCGGGAAACACCAGATATTGATTTTCGGGAACAGACAAAAATCCCTTCCGGGAAAGAAGATCATATACCGACAGCTTGGCCGCTTCGCTCTGCATTCCGATATAGTCGATTCCGTGCTCCTTCATATCCGTCTCCTTCTTTGTTCGATTCTCGGCGCATCCTGTCCGGCACGGCCGGCTTGCGCCGGTGCCGCTTCCCCTTTACGTGCGCCCGTCCCGCACGCGTCACACATCGCAGATATAAACCGCGGTTTCTCCGTCGATCTCCTCCAGCCGCACCGCAATCGCTTCGGAGCGGGAGGTCGGGACGTTCTTGCCCACATAATCCGGGCGGATGGGCAGTTCCCGGTGCCCCCGGTCGACCAGCACCACCAGCTGCACCGCGCGGGGACGGCCGAAGCCGAACACGGTCTCCAGCGCCGCCTTTGCGGTGCGGCCGGTGAACAGCACGTCATCCACCAGCACCACAATTTTGTCGTGCAGGTCAAACGGAACCGCCGAGCCGGTCGCCAGCGCCAGCTTGTCCTGCTCGCTCAGGTCATCCCGCCGCATGGTGACGTCCAGAAATCCCAGCGGAACCTCCGCGCCCTCAAACCGGCGGATGTTGTCGCACAGCATCCGCGCCAGCGGCACGCCGCGGCGCTTCACACCGAGCACACAGATGTCTCTCACTCCCTGATTGCGCTCCAGCACCTCGTGCGTGATTCTCGCCATGGTTCGCCGGACGGTCGCCGCGTCCATAATCTGTGTTCTCGGCTTCATGCGTTCCATCCTTTTTGCAACAAAAAAATCCTGCCCTGCGGCAAGATTGACACAAAGATATAGAGCCACTCCCCCACTCCCATATCCGGTGTGCGGCGGCTGAAGCATCAATCTTGCCGGCATCTCTGTACCGACTTAAAAATTGCGAATATAGTATAGCATACCCCCGCCGGTTTGTCAAGAGCTTTTTCGATTCCGAAGCCCAAAAATTCTCCGGCAAATCCGGACGGGAATTGTGAAAACAAACCATTCTGATGTTTCTGGCACACAAAATCCGGAGCCGGCTCCGGCGTAGCGCGGAGCGGCTCCTTCCGGCGTCCGAGGCGGATACGATCATACAGGTCGGTCTGCCGCACACGCGCTCAGCGCCGCCGGCCTGCGGCGGGCTCGAGCACATCGTCCTCCCCGCCGCTGTGCAGCGCCGAGACAAACGCAGCCAGATAGGCCACAATCTCCCCAATATTGATCACACCGCCAAGAATACGGAGCGCATCCGCCGCGCCGTAAAACACATCGCCGAACACCGTCAGCAGCAGGTAATTGAGCAGCGAATTCCCCGCCTTGCAGGCCAGCACGACCAAAAACAGGAAAAGCGCGCGGCGCAGGTTTTTCTGCACCCCCTCATGCCTGCTCTTCAAAAACAGGTAGCCTCCAAACAGCAGAAACGGAACCGCTCCCAAATAAGCGGCGACATAGGTGAGTGAATTGGCCCATTTTTCGGTCAGTTTCATCCTGCATTCCTCCATTTTTTCCGGTCATTTTGTCGTTGGCTGCATCGGCAACCTCGCTTTATTATAGCACAAACCGGCCGAATATGCAAGCGGCAGAAGCATTTTCCGCACGGAAACCCCGCCCCGGAAATGCAGGCCAACGCTCCGAAAATGAAGCTCGACGCTCCGCAGATGCACCGGAAGAGACCCGCCGCAGGCTGACAAAGGCCGGCCAGCGGCTCCGCCCGGGCTATCCGCCCTGCCGCCCGTACATCCGGTTCCAGCGCAGGAAGCGCCCGCAGTCGATGGCGCGCATCTGCTCCCGGGTCATGCGCCAGCCCCAGTTGCCCTCGCTCCGGCCGGGGGTGTTGAGGCGGGTGTCGCTCCCAAAGCCCAGCAGATCCTGCGCCGGAAAGATCACAAGTCCCGCGTGGCTGGCCAGCATCCCGCGCAGAATCTCCCGGCAGCATTGGTCCCAGTCCTTTCCCTCACAGTCGAAATAGGCCAGCAGACGGCGGCGCTGCGCCTCCTCCAGCTCCCACACATGGCCCAGCAGGGTGTTGTTGTCGTGCGTGCCGGTATAGGCCACGCAGTTTTCGGGATACGCATGGGGGCGGTGCTCGTTTTCCCGGTCCCCGAGAAAGGCAAACTGCAGCACCCGCATGCCGGGAAAGCCGCTCGCACGCACCAGCCGCCGTACTGCCGGCGTGATGTCGCCGAGGTCCTCGGCAATCACGGTCCTGCCGCGGCAGACCGGACGCAGCGCACGGATCAGCTCGATTCCCGGCCCCGGCTCCCATACCCCGCGGCGGGCCGTCTGCTCCCCGGCCGGAATCGCATAATAGGACTCCAGCCCCCGGAAATGATCGATGCGCACGCCGTCAAACAGCTCCATGAGAAAGCCCATGCGCTCCCGCCACCAGCCGTAGCCGTCCTCCCGCATCACCTCCCAGCGGTAGAGCGGGTTGCCCCAGAGCTGCCCCTCGGCGCTGAAATAGTCGGGCGGAACGCCGGCAACCGCCTCCGGCTTGCCGCTTTCGTTCAGCCGGAACAGCCCGCGGTTCGCCCACACATCGGCGCTGTCATACGCGACGTAAATCGGCATGTCGCCGATGACCCGCACGCCCCGGGAATTGGCATAGGCCCTGACCTCCTGCCACTGCCGCGCCGCCTCATACTGCGCAAAGCACCACACGCGCAGCGCCTCCCGGTCCGGCTCCTGCGTTTGCCACTCGTTCCACGGTCTGCCCCCGTTTGCGGCCCGGCAGGCCATGAAGCGGCAGAAGCGCTCGGTGTGCGGATGGGCGTGCAGAAAATCCTCCACCGCGCTCCAACCCCGTACCCGGGACGCCGCCCGCGCAAGCAGAGGCAGACGCTCCCGCGCGAGCCGCGCAAATTCACAGCCGTACGGCGTGTGCTGCCGCGCCTCGGCCAGCTCCCCCGGGGTGAGCAGCCCCTGCGCGGCCAGTGCGGGCAGATCGATGAAATACGGATTGAGACTGAACGCCCCATACGATTTGTAGGGGGAGGCGTATTCGTCCGGCAGACAGAAGGGCAGCACCTGCCACACGCCGAAGCCCGCGGCGGCAAGCCGGTCGACCCACTCCAGGGCCTCCGCTCCGAACGCCCCCTCCGAATATTCTCCCCAGAGTGAGGAGATGTGCATCAGCACACCGCTGCTGCGCTGCATAACCGTTCCCTCCTTTGTTTGTGTGCATGTTTCCGACGAAAGGATTGTAGCATAAAACCGGATATTTTGCAATCCCCCGCCGGTTTTTTTCCGGCAAATACCAAAAAAGTGCCCGAAAATCGGGTTTTCCCGGAAAAATCACGCGCCGGCGCCTTGACAAAATGCTCAAAATTTCATATAATAATTAGTAAAACCGACAGTACGAACCCGAAAGGAAAAAAGAATGGGAATCAAAGTTGTGAAATTCGGCGGCTCCTCTCTGGCTGACGCCGAGCATTTCCGCCAGGTCGCGTCCATCGTGCGCGCCGACCCCACCCGCCGCTACGTGGTGGCCTCGGCGCCCGGCAAGCGCCGGGCGGACGACACCAAGGTGACAGACATGCTCTATCATTGCTACGAAATGGCGCACAACCGTGAGGATATTACCGAATATTTCCGCCGCATTGCCGACCGCTACAACACCATCATCCGCGACCTCGGGATGTCCTTTGACATGAGCGGCGAGCTGGACTATGTGCGGGACAGCATTCAGCACCACACCGGCCGGGATTTTGCCGCCAGCCGGGGAGAATATCTCAACTCCATTATCCTCGCCAAATATCTCGGTTTTGATTTCATCGACGCGGAATCGGTCATCTTTTTTAAGGATAACGGGCTTTTCGACGATGAAAAAACCAATGCCATGATGCGCGAGGAGCTGAAAAAGCACACCCATGCGGTCATTCCGGGCTTTTACGGGGTGATGCCGAACGGCACCATCAAGACCTTCAGCCGGGGCGGCTCGGACATCACCGGCTCGATTGTCGCGCGCGCCTGCGAGGCAGAGCTGTACGAGAACTGGACCGACGTTTCGGGCTGCCTGATGGCCGACCCGCGCATCGTGCCGAATCCCCGCCCGATCCGCACGGTAACCTACCGCGAGCTGCGCGAGCTCTCCTATATGGGAGCCACCGTGCTGCACGAGGACGCCATTTTTCCGGTGCGCTTTGCCGGCATTCCGATCAACATCCGCAACACCAATGATCCCGGAGCGCCCGGCACCATGATTGTCGCCAGCACCGGGGAGTACGACGGCAGCACCGTGATCACCGGCATCGCCGGCAAAAAGGGACTTTCGGTCATCACCATTGAAAAGGATATGATGAATGCCGAAATCGGGTTCGGCCGCAAGGTGCTCGATGTGCTGGAGGACAACGAAATCTCCTTTGAGCATCTGCCCTCGGGCGTGGACACCATGAGCGTTGTGGTGCCGACCAAAAGTCTGGAATCCCGCCGGGAACGCGTGATTGCCGGCATCAACAAGCGCGCCCGACCCGACAGCATTGTCAGCGAGGACGGTCTGGCGCTTCTGGCCGTTGTCGGCCGCGGCATGGTCAAGGCCAAGGGAACCGCTGCGCGCATCTTCTCGGCCATCTCCGAGGCCGGCATCAACATCCGCATGATCGACCAGGGGTCGAGCGAGCTGAGCATCATCGTGGGGGTGGATGAGCGGGATCTCGAAAAGGCGCTCAACGCGATTTACGACGAATTCGTCAGATAAAGGCCGTCGCTGCCGTGCCCGGGCCGAGTGCCCGGGCAGCAGCAGGCCCTGACAAACAGGCGGAGGGGACGCTTTGACATAAGGCGTCCCCTCCGTCGGGTTTCCTGAAGGCGGCGAGAGCGGCGCGCAGGAATCCCGCCTCAGGCCATCTGATCGGGCAGCTTTTTGCCGCCGAGAATGTGAAAGTGCAGGTGATGCACCGATTGGCAGGCGTCCTCCCCGCAGTTGGTGATCACGCGGTAGCCGTTGGTCAGCCCCTCCGCCGCCGCAATTTTCGGGATCGCCTCAAAGATGGCGGCCACATCGCCGCTGTTTGCGGTGTTCACCTCATCGGCGCTTGCAACATGGTGCTTGGGCACCACCAGCACATGCACCGGCGCCATCGGGTTGATGTCGCGGAAAGCGTATACCTTCTCATCCTCATATACCCGGGTGGAGGGAATTTCCCCGGCAATGATTTTACAGAACAAACAGTCCATTTCAGTCTCCTTTCGGTTGCCCCGGACGGGGAGGTGAAAAGATTGCCCCGGACAGGGATATTAGCATCAGTATACAACAATTCCGCCGGCTTGTCAACCGGATTTTTGAAGAAAGGAGAATTTTTCCCGATGACGTCTTTCTACCCCGATCTGTGGAGCCGGCTGCAAAGCGAGCGGCGGGACGTGGTGCTTTACGGCATGGGAGACGGTGCCGACAAAATTCTGCGGATCTGCGCTCGGAAGGGCATTCCCGTGCGGGACGTTTTTGCCAGCGACGCCTTTGTGCGAGGCCAGTTGTTTCACGGCAGGCGGGTGCTGCGCTGGGCCGAGGTCCGGGAGCGCTACCCGGCGGAAAACCTGACCGTGCTGCTGGCCTTTGCCTCCTCCCGGCCCGAGGTTCTGCAGAACATCCGCTCAATCGCGGCCGAGGTGCCGATGTATGTCCCGGATGTTCCGGTGTGCGGGGACGGGCTGTTCGACGCCGCCTTTGTACAGGAACACCGGGAGGAGCTGGACGCCGCGAGGGCGCTGCTCTGCGACGGGGAATCCCGCCGGATCTTTGATCTGGTGCTGCGATGCCGGCTCACGGGGGAGCTTGCCCCGCTGCTGGAGGCGCGCAGCGACCCGGCAGCGGCCATGCGGGAGCTGATCCGGCCGGACGGGCTGCGGGCAGCAGCCGACCTCGGCGCCTACACCGGAGACACCGTGCGCGAGCTGCTCGACGCCGGTGCGCGCCCTGAGGTCATTTACGCAATGGAGCCCGACGCGCACAGCTTCCGCAGGCTCGCCGCATACGCTGCGCAGGAGACCCGCACCCGGGTGCTTCCGGTCCATGCAGCCGCATGGGATCGCGAGGAAACGCTTTGCTTTGCGGCAAACGGCAGCCGCGGCGCCGCAGTGGATGCGTTCGGAGCAGCCGGCGCGGACAATCCGGCCTTTGCCGGGAATGCCAGTGCGGACAGGCCGTTCGGCGCAGTCAATGCAATGGATACGGATGGCAGAATCGATGTGCCGAAAGCGGACGGCACGGTTGGCGCGGGCAGTAGGCACGACACCATTGGTTTGGACAATGCGACTGACAGGAATCGCGCGATCGGCACGCCTGCCGCGAACGGTTCGCACAATACAGGCCTTCCTGAAGGCGCAAACGGAGCGCGCAGCGCGCCCCTGACAGATGCTTTGCTCCTGCAGGAAACCGCCGGGCGGCAGCGGGGCATCAAAACCGTCTCCACCCCTGCCCTGCCCTTGGACGCTCTGCTCGGAGGCCGGCCGGTGGACTATATCAAATACGACGTGGAGGGCGCCGAGGCACAGGCGCTGGCAGGCTCCGAGGCGAGCATCCGGCAGTCCCTGCCAACTCTCCTGGTGTCGCTCTACCACCGCAGCGAGGATCTGTTTGCGCTTCCGCTCCTGATTCATCGGCTTTTTCCAGGCTATCACGGCTTTTATCTGCGGCGGTTCGGGGGCGTTCCGGCATGGGACCTCAACCTGTATGTGCGAAAGGAGTAACCGGATGTATAAAATGACCACGCTCTGCTACCTCGAACGCGGAGAGGAATACCTGCTGCTCCACCGCACCAAAAAGGAGCGGGACGAAAACCGGGACAAATGGATCGGCGTGGGCGGCAAATTTGAGGAGGGGGAAAGCCCCGAGGACTGCCTGCTCCGCGAGGTCTGGGAGGAGACCGGACTGCGGCTGGAGCGCTACCGGTACCGCGGCATCGTCACCTTTGTTTCCGACGTGTACCCCTGTGAATATATGCATCTGTTTACCGCCGACCGCTGGAGCGGAACCCCGCACGACTGTGCGGAGGGGGAGCTTGCATGGCTCCCCAAACGGGAGTTCGCCTCCCTGCCGATGTGGGAGGGGGACAAAATTTTTCTCGATCTGCTCGAACGGGAGAGCCCGTTTTTCTCGCTCAAGCTGGTGTATCAGGGAGAGCATCTGACCGCCGCGTTCCTCAACGGCGCACGGATCCGATAACACGCCGTCCGGCAGCCGTTCCCTGCCATTCCACCGGCCATTATGATTCAGGCAGCCTCACCGTCCGGACTCTGCGGTGGGGCGGTCTATCTGCTTTCCCACCTTCCAACCTCTGAACTCACCGAAACATTTTTTCAAGTCTTGTTCTTGGAATTGTTACATTTTCATGCAGAAACGCCGGTAAAATGTGTTATAATAATAAAATCAACATTATTTTTACCAACGAAAGGAGAGAATGCAATGCCAGGCCCCGGTGGAGGAGGACGCGGAGGCGGATTCAGAGGAGGCGGCGGAGGCTTTCGCGGCGGTGGCGGCGGCTTTCACGGAGGCCCTCCGCGTGGCCCGCGTCCTCCGAGAGGACCTCGTTTTTACGGCGGCTTTTATCTGCGCAGACGGGGATTTTACGGAGGAGGCTGCTGCTCCGGCGTGATCGGTGCGCTGATGGCGCCGTTTCTGCTGGTGATTGTGGCGGTGGTTCTGCTGGTGGGAACGCTCACCTCCGGCTTTTCCACGCTGCTGGCCGGCGGGGAGACCCAATACAACGAGGAACGCTTTCAGGACTATGCCGACGAGCAGTATGCCAGCGCCTTCGGCTCCTACAGCCCGACCTATGAGGACAATCTCCTGCTGACCTTCCTGATCAACGACGACTACAACGACATCTACTGCATCGCATGGGTTGGAGACAATATCGTCACCGACATCAACAATCTGTTCGGAAACGAATATACGGCCCTCGGGCGGGCGGTAAACCAATCGATCCCCTCCGGCCCCGACTCCAGTTACAAGTATTCGCTGGATTCCAACATCGCACAGGTGATGGAAACCATGACGGACACCGTGGTTGCGCTGGGGGAGGAAAGCTCTTTCAAGAGCCCCTCCTCCGGCTCCCATGCCGCCTCCCGGCTGATCAATTACACAGAGATTCCCATGACCGATGCGACCGTCAACAGTGCGTTGGAGGGGTTTACCGAAGCCACCGGCATTCCGGCGGTGGTTGTAGTGGACAACATCGACAATGTGTTTGCGAGAACCCTGACTTTTGAGTCGATTCTGGTGCTGATTCTGGCCGTGATTCTGATTGTGATTGCCGTCGTGCTGCTGGTGCGCTGGTTCCGCAACCGGGAGCGCAAAACCGAAGAATAAACGCAATGCAGCGGTATCCTATCCGGATGCCGCTTTTTTATCGGGTTTTGGCTTCCCGCCGATGTGGGAAGCCGCAGGTTGTGGGCAAAAAGGCACATCAAATAAAAATTGCACAAAAGCGCTTGTTTGTTACTTCAGACTGTAGACCAAAGCAAGGGCTTTCGTCAGTTTGATGAAAGCCCTTGCTTTCTCCCTCTGCGGCGGCCGCGCTTTCCGGCGTATGATCGCATTTATTTTTTTGTTTGGTATAGATTCCTGCCGTATTTTGTGCTATAATAGAGGCGAATTACCGAAAACGGAGGTGCCAAGTTGTACAAGCTATTCATCATTGAGGATGACGCGGGAATTGCCGATGCCATCCGCAGGCAGGCCGAGCTCTGGGGGCTGGAGGTGCGGTGCGTGCAGGACTTCCGCAATGTGCTGGGCGAATTTGCGGCTTTTGAGCCGCACATCGTGCTGCTTGACATCACCCTGCCCTTTTTCAACGGATACCACTGGTGCGGGGAGCTGCGCCGGCATTCCAGCGTCCCCATCATTTTCATCTCGTCCGCCTCGGACAACATGAACATCGTCATGGCCATGAACATGGGCGGCGACGACTTTATTGCCAAGCCCTTTGACCTGAGCGTGCTGATGGCCAAAATTCAGGCTCTGCTGCGCCGCACCTATAATTTTGCGGCCAGCGCTCCGCTGTTGGAGCACCGGGGCGCCATTCTTTCGACCGGAGAGCAGGTGTTGACCTATGCGGGAGAGCGCATTGACCTGACAAAAAACGAATACCGCATTCTGCTCTGCCTGATGGAAAACAAAACCCGTGTGGTCAGCCGCGAGCGTCTGATGGAGCGGCTGTGGGAAACCGACTCCTTTGTGGATGAGAACACCCTGACCGTCAACATCAACCGGTTGCGCCGGAAGCTGGAGGCAGCCGGGCTGAAAAATTTTATCGCCACCCGGTTCGGCGTCGGCTACATTGTGGAATGAGGAGGAAGATATGGAGCTGTTTTTCCGCTATTTGCATCAACACCGCCGCGGGCTTTTGATGTTTGCGCTGTTCTGTGTCATTTTCTGTGTTTCGTTTCTGCTCTATCACCTGCCTGTGGGGGCCGTGCTCTACCCGGCGCTGCTCTGCGCGCTGCTCCTGCTGGGCTTTGCGCTCTATGACTTCCGGCGCGTCCGCCGGCGGCACCGTGCGCTCGTCCGGCTTGCACAGCTCCCCGCCGAATCAATGACCGGCTTTCCCGACGCCGACGGACTGGAGGACGCCGATTATCAGGCCGTCATCCGGCACTTGCAGGAGGAAAAGGCGGCGCTGCAAACCGCCATGAACAGCCGCTACAATGACATGATGGACTACTACACGGTATGGGTGCACCAGATCAAAACGCCGATTGCCGCCATGCGCCTGACCCTGCAGAACGAGGATACCCCGTTCTCCCGCCGGCTGAACTCCGACCTGTTCCGCATCGAGCAGTATGTGGAGATGGTGCTGGCCTTTCTGCGGCTGGACTCCCCCGCCACCGATTACGTCATCAGGGAGCAGGAGCTCGACGGCATCATCCGCTCTGCCGTCCGAAAATTTGCAGGAGAATTCATCGGCCGGAAGCTCCGGCTGGATTACACACCTGTGCACCTGAAGGTGATCACAGACGAAAAATGGCTTTGCTTTGTACTGGAGCAGCTTCTCTCCAATGCGCTCAAATACACCCGCGAGGGCGGCATCCGCATCTATCTGGAGCAGCCCCGGACGCTTTGCATTGCCGACACCGGCGTCGGCATCGCCCCCGAGGATCTCCCCCGCATTTTTGAAAAGGGCTACACCGGCTACAACGGCCGGGCCGATAAAAAAGCGAGCGGGCTGGGGCTTTACCTCTGCCGGAGCATCTGCACACGCCTCGGGCACCGCATCTCTGCCTCGTCCTCGCCCGACAGCGGCACGGTCGTGCGCATTGACCTGAACCAATACCAGCTGCAAGCTGAATAAAGGAACGTTTTTTTGTGGGGAAAACTTTTTCCCAAAAAGTGTTCCCCACACCCTTTTCAAAAACCTTCAACAAAGGGGCAAAAGATGTCCGGAAAAGCGCTTTTCCCATACAACGCCATAGAACATTATTTCTTCTGTTGAAAATTTTTAAAGGCGTCGGAGACTTCTTACAAAAACGTAAGTTTTTCGCCCGAAATGTAAGCCGGATCGATGGAAAGCCGGCATTTTTTGTGATACAATATGCCCAGAAAACCGATTGGAGGGAATTTTCTGATGAGTATGTTGGAAGTGAGCGGCCTGCGCAAGGTTTACACCACCCGCTTCGGGGGCAACCAGGTGGAGGCGCTCAAAAATGTGAATTTCAGTGTGGAGCAAGGCGAATATGTGGCCATCATGGGTGAATCCGGCTCGGGCAAAACCACCCTGCTCAACATTCTGGCGGCGCTCGACCGCCCCACCGCCGGAAGCGTGCGGCTGGACGGAACCGATCTTTCGAAAATCAAGGAATCGGCGCTCTCGTCCTTCCGGCGGGATCACCTCGGCTTTGTCTTTCAGGATTTCAACCTGCTGGACACCTTTACGCTGGAGGACAACATCTACCTGCCGCTGGTGCTGGCGGGGCGGCCGTATTCCTATATGCGCACCCGGCTGGAGCCGATTGCGACCAGACTTGGCATTACCGACCTGCTGAAAAAATACCCCTACGAGGTCTCGGGCGGGCAGAAGCAGCGCGCGGCGGTGGCGCGCGCGCTGATCACCGGCCCCCGTCTGATACTGGCCGACGAGCCGACCGGCGCGCTGGACTCCAAGTCGACCGACGAGCTGCTGCGCCTGTTCAGCCAGATCAACGCGAGCGGGCAGACCATTCTGATGGTGACCCACTCGGTCAAGGCCGCAAGCCATGCCGGGCGCGTGCTCTTCATCAAGGACGGCGAGGTGTTCCACCAGATCTACCGCGGGAACAGCACCAACGAGCAGCTCTACCAGAAGGTCTCGGATGCGCTGACCCTGCTTGCGACAGGCGGTGATCGGAAATGAAGGCCGGATTTTACCCAAAGCTGGCGCTGGACGGCATCCGGAAAAACAAGCGCCTGTATCTGCCCTATCTGCTCACCTGCATCGGCATGGTGGCCATGTATTATATCGTCCTCTTCCTGAAGGATAGCCGGGCCGTCACCGGTATGCCCGGCGGAGGCACCATCCAACCCATGCTGGATCTTGGCTCGTGGATCATCGCCGTCTTCTCGGTCATCTTCCTGTTTTACACGCATTCCTTTCTGATCCGCCGCCGGAAAAAGGAATTCGGGCTTTACAACGTGCTCGGCATGAGCAAGCGGAACATCGGGCGCATTCTGTTCTGGGAGGCGCTGATTGTGGCTGCCGTCTCTCTGGCCCTGGGACTTGCCGCCGGCCTTGCGCTCTCCAAGCTGGCCGAGCTGGGGCTGGTGAACGTGATGCACGAGGGAGTCACCTTCACGCTGGAGGTCTCCCCTGCTGGCATCGGTATGACCGCCGCGGTGTTCGGCGGCATCTTCCTGCTGCTCTTTTTCAACTCGCTGCTGCAGGTCAAGGTTTCGGATACCGTTGCCCTGATGCGCAGTGAAAGCACCGGCGACAGGCCCCCGCGCGGCAACTGGTTCTTCGGGCTTTGCGGCATGCTGATTCTGGGAGGCGCGTACTACATCGCGCTGAGAATCGAGGACCCCATCACGGCGCTGGTGATGTTTTTTGTCGCGGTAATCATGGTGATTGTCGGAACCTATCTGCTGATGATCTCCGGTTCGGTGCTGTTCTGCCGCATCCTCCAGAAGAACAAGAAGTTCTACTACAAGCCGAACCACTTTGTGTCGGTCTCCTCGATGGTCTACCGCATGAAGCGGAACGGCGCGGGGCTGGCCTCCATCTGCATTCTGGCAACCATGGTGCTGGTGATGGTCTCCACCACAACCAGCCTGTACGTGGGCAGCGAGGATGTGCTGGCCAGCCGCTACCCGCGGGAAATCATGCTCAAGCTGTATCTGGACGACCCGGACGGCATGTCTGACGGCAACATCGGAGCCATGCGGGACGCGGTTTCCGAGGTGAACAGCCGCCACGGCGTGACGCCGCAGAACCTGCGGGACTACCGCGAGGCGTCGGTTGCGGGACATCTGGAAAACGGCGCGGTGGAGACTGACCCCGACAAAATCAATGATTTCAGCCTGGACACCTATGCCAATGTGCACCAGTTCCAGCTCATTCCGCTCTCGGATTACAACCGCATGACAGGGGAAACCGAAACGCTGGAGGAGGACGAGGTTCTGCTTTACGCCTACCGCACCGCATACGCCGGGGACCGCGTCGCCTTCAACGGCGGAGGCAGCTTCCGCATCAAGCGTCAGCTTGAGAGCTTTGTGGTCAACGGCGACGCGGCCATGGACGCCGTCTCCACGATTGTGCTGATTGTGCCGGACATCGAAACCGGCATCTCCGGCCTGTGGGAGATGACCGATGGCAGCGGCAACCGGATTGTCAACCTCAACTGGAAATACGAATTTGACACCGGCCTTGAGGAGGACGCGCAGATTGCGCTGTCCGATGAGCTGTACAGCCTGGCGCGCGGCTTTTCACTGACGGAGGATCGGGACGTGCTCGCGGCCTCCTGCGAATCCCGCGCAGCCGAGCACTCCGGCTTTTACGCCCTGTTCGGCGGGCTGTTCTATCTCGGAATTGCCCTGAGCATTGTGTTCGTCTTTGCGGCCGTCCTCATCATCTACTACAAGCAGATCTCCGAGGGCTATGAGGACCAGGCCCGCTTTGAGATCATGCAGAAGGTGGGCATGACCAAAAAAGAGATCCGCCGCAGCATCAATTCCCAGCTGCTCACGGTCTTCTTCCTGCCCCTGATCGGCGCGGGCTGCCACCTGATCTTTGCATTCCCCATCATCCGTAAAATGCTGCTCCTGTTCAACCTGACCAACGTCACACTCTATGCGGTCACCACGCTCATCAGCTTTCTGATTTTCGCGCTGTTCTACACCGTGGTCTACCGCCTGACCTCGAACGCATATTACCATATCGTCAGCGGTGCGCGGGAAGCAAAATAGACCTCGGGAGGAGGCTCCGGAGAATCGCCTCCGGAAAAACGACGCGCGGGAAAAATCTCCCGAAAAAGACCGCTCCGGAAAAATCGCCCCCAGAGACATAACCCCCCCGAAGAAACAGCCCACCGGGGAAAGGCCCCCGGAGAAGGCCCCTCTTCCCCGCCATACGACAAAGGAGAAAAAGCCAATGAAGCTGCTGAAACTGCCCGAGCATATCAACTGGGACGCGGTACTGCAAAGCCTTGTGGACACCTGGCTGCCGCTGCTCGGCATTGCGGCCGCAATCCTGATGGTGCTGCTGATGGTTTTCATCATCCGCCGGAACCGGCGGCACCGGAACAGCCAATCCCGATAAACGACCGCATAAACGAAAGAAAACCGGAGTCGGTTGAAGAAACGCACCGGCCAACACCGGCCGCAGTCCGGGAAAAACAATCGTGCCCGGAAAAGCGGTTGGAATTCAAAAAAGCCCCCAGATGCCATCACAACCGGTATCTGCTACAGCCGGGACCAAATCAAAACAGAACGGAGAATTTGCCATGCACATCAAGCCCGCAGCCGCGGCAACAGGAATTCTCATTGCGCTGATCGCCCTTTCGGTCTGGAAGGCACGCAAGCGGCAGCGCACCTGAGCCTGCATAGTTTCGAAAAAAAGCGACGGATCGCCCAAAGCCTCCCTCCGCTGAACCGTACCGTATCAAATTCAAACCTTCCGTGGGATGATCGCCGAATGGCGGTCTATCCCACGGAATTTTAATATCTAAAGAGAGTACCATTTTCTTCACAGCAAGAAACACATACACAAAGCAGCACGAATTTCCAAAAACACCGCATTGACAATTTTCTCTCTGCATGGTATAATAGATGTGGCAGAGCTTGCCTCGCAAGCATTCGTCGCAGTCCCCAGCCCAATGCGCACATTCCGGCAAATGCTGTACGATCAACGTCAGGAAGGAGACAGAGCCTTGAAGCAATGGGTTTTCAATAAACGGTGGTTCTTTTTTGTTTTTCACTTTTTGCTGCTGACTGTGATTGGCTTCCATACATATGATACTAAGGAACGGCAATGAACATATTTGGTATTTGTCTCATCTCCGCTGGCGCAATCACGTTATTGCTAGCAGGCTGGTGTTTTGGTCTGTACATCATATTTGAACATCACAAGGAACTGACCGGTCAGACAGGTGCATTTCTGAAATCCTCCAAGCATCGAAAGAACGTGCCCCTATATGACCAGCGTTATCCAGCCTCCCCCATTCGCATTGTGAAAATCATCCGGAACTGGAGCAGGGGGGTATATTATTATTGCGTCAATGGTAAAACCTATCGCATACGGTATATCCGGTTCGTAACAAAAAAGCAGCTTCCCAGAATTGTACACGTTGTATATTGCAAGTGCTTTCCCAAATTTGCATATGTAAAATCAGATACAAGTTCTCATGCCTTTGAAATTTATGCGCTGGCGTTCATAGCTTGTTCGGTTTTGCTGATGAGTTTCGGAATACCAATGATCCTTTGAGTCTCATGAATTTCTTTCATTGAACAACCGACCCCGTTTGTTTTTCAACCGTAAAAATGAACTTATGCTGAGTGTTTTTCGATTCGTCACTTGAAGCCCCCGGGGCAGCCGTTGATGAACGGCTGCCCCGGGGGCTTTTTTTGCATATAGTGACTGATCAGAAAAAGGCAATTTCTGTTGTGATTTCCACCGGAACGGCAGCGGTAAACTGCCGTACCAATCCCTGCTGCACCAGCTCCGCTGTATTCTGGTAAGGAACCGTGTAATCCTGCGGCTCAAAGTCCTTGACCGGCGGCAGTGCCATCTGCTCGCCGCACAGCTTTTCAATCAGCTCCAGCGCGTGCTTGAACTTGCGCTCACCCTTGATTTTGAAGAGCACCGGCACCTCGGCGTACTTCTTTTTGGAGGACACATCCTCAAAGAAATACTTGGTATCCTGCAGCTCCTCCGGGTTGATTGCCAGATAGAGATACAGCGTTCTGGTCTTGGCATTGATTTTTGCCAGCTTGGTGCGCCCCTTGTTGAAGGATTCGTAGTTCCAGCTGACCCTCCCCTTGACACCTTTATACGAGAGCAGCGCGTTCTTGATGGCCGAATAATACTCCTGCACATTGCCCTGCGACTGCACCAGACGGGAGCGGAAGCTGCGGCGGTACCGATTGATCAGACGCACCTCTCCCCTGCGCTCCTGCTCGAGCATCTCGCGGTAACGCTCCGGCTCCTCCATCACGTCGATGAACTCCAGCTCAGAGAGGTCGCCGTCGTAGGCCTCCTCCTCATCCTCGTCGTCCTCGTCATCTTCCATTTCCTCGGGATTGACCTCGGCCATGGTCTGCACCGCCGGTTCTTCGGCCGGCACGGCCTCCGCCGCAGCCTCTGTCTCGGACTCGGGGGCAGGCTCCTCTGCGGTTTCTGCAGGACATGCGGCCTCTGTCTCCTGTTCGCGGACTTCCTCTGCCGGTATGCCGGCCGTGGGTGCAGGGTTTTCTTCCAGCAGCCGGTCAATCGCACCGGCCAGCTCGGCCATCAGGCTCCAGCGCAGCGCCATTCCGCCTACCCGCAGCGGCACGCCCAAGAGGCGCGCAGCAAGAGAGGTCGGCGCCGCCTTGCTCTTTTCACTGAGCACCCGCTGCACAACCGTATGTGCCACCAGCTTTTCGGCCGCCGTGCAAACATCGGATACCTCCTGCTCCTTGCCCGCAGTTTTTGCCTGTGCCGCCTGCACAGTCGCTCTGATTTTCTTCAAAGTGCTGTCGGTGATTCCCATAAGCTCCCTCTTTCTGCAAAAATCATTCCTGTCTGTTTATATTTTACACTGCTTTTTGATATTTGTCAAGCAGTTTTGTCAATAAAATGTCAAAAGCTGCCCGGAAAGTTGACCATTCGTCCCCCACCGGAAGTATTGGCGGCCACTCCGGTTGAAGAAACACAAAAATTTTTTTATTTTTTTTGAAAACCCATTGACAAACCATGCTTTATGGCGTATAATATAGCAAATGATTGAACGAATGTTCAAACGTTTGCGGAAAGGAGGAACCAGGTATGAAGGACATCCCGCAATGCGAGGTCCAGCAGACGCACCCCGAGCTGCTGGCAAAAGCCGAACGCTTTCTGCCCGACGATAACTCGCTGTTCGCTCTGGCCGACCTATACAAAATATTCGGCGACAGCACCCGCCTGCGCATTCTCTATGTGCTGTTTGAAACCGAGCTGTGCGTCTGCGACATCGCCCAGATCTGTGGTATGACCATCTCCGCGATTTCGCACCAGCTTCGCATTCTCAAGCAATCGCGGCTGGTGAAATGCCGGCGGGAGGGCAAGAGTGCCTTTTATTCGCTGGCCGACGGACATGTGCATACCATTCTCGGGCAGGGCATGGAGCACATCCATGAGGACAGGGCCTGACGGCCGCGATGACAATCAACCGGACCGACAACCAATCTCAACGAACAAAAATCAATCACAAGGAGAAAAACCCCATGAAAAAAACATTTTCGCTTGACAATCTCGACTGCGCAAACTGCGCCGCAAAAATGGAAAAAGCCATCAGCAAAATTGACGGCGTACAAAGCGCCACAGTCAGCTTTTTCGCCCAGAAGCTGGTTCTGGAGGCCGACGACAACCGCTGGGACGAGATTGTGGACGAGGTCTGCCGCGCCGTGAAGCATGTGGACGCCGATTGCTCGGTCAAACGATAAGGCCCCGCGAACAGAAGCATAGAAGGCTCGGAAAGAGGTGTTTTTTGATGACACTTTTGAAAAAGCTCTCGGGAAAGCAGCGGCGGATGCTTTGGCGCATCCTGATCTCCGCAGCGCTGCTTGTGCTGGTGCAGGTGCTCCGGACGCTGGAAATTCTGCCCGATGTATGGTATTGGGCGCTTCCCGCTTTTCTGGTTCCCTATTTTCTCATCGGCTGGGACGTGCTCAAAAAGGCCGTGCTGAACATTGCGCACGGGCAGCTTCTGGATGAAAATTTTCTGATGTGCATTGCAACGGTGGGCGCGCTGGTGATCGCCGAATACCCCGAGGCCGTGTTTGTCATGCTGTTTTATCAGGTTGGCGAGCTGTTCCAGAGCATCGCGGTAGAGCGCAGCCGCAAGTCCATCGCCGCGCTGATGGACATCCGCCCGGATGAAGCACACGTGGAACGGAACGGCACCGAAGTTGTCGTCTCTCCCGATGCGGTGGAGGTGGGAGAGATCATCGTTGTCCGTCCCGGAGAAAAAATTCCGCTGGACGGCGTCATCACCGAGGGTAAAAGCGAGCTGAATACCCTTTCGCTGACCGGTGAGGCCGCCCCGCGCGATGTGACCGAGGGGGACGAGGTCATCAGCGGCTGCGTCAACGTCAGCGGCCTGCTCCGGGTGCGGGTCACCAAGCCCTTCGGAGAGTCCACAGTCTCCAAAATTCTCGAGCTAGTGGAAAACTCGGCGCTGGTCAAATCCAAAACCGAAAATGCCATCACCAAGTTTGCGCATATCTACACGCCGGCCGTGGTCGCCGGCGCTGCCCTGCTTGCAATCGTTCCCTCCCTGATCACCGGCGATTGGCAGCGCTGGGTCTACTCGGCACTCATTTTTCTGGTGGTTTCCTGCCCCTGCGCGCTGGTCATCTCGGTGCCGCTCTCCTATTTCGGGGGGCTGGGCGCCGCCTCCAAAAGCGGTATCCTGATCAAAGGGGCGAACTATCTGGAGGCGCTGGTTTCCACCGACACGGTGGCGTTTGACAAGACCGGCACCTTGACGCAGGGCTGCTTCCGCGTGACCGCGGTGCATCCGGAGGGCATTTCGGAGGCAGAGCTGCTCACATTGGCCGCAGCGGCCGAGCAGTACTCCAACCACCCGATTGCGCTTTCCCTGCGGGAAGCGGCCGGCAGGAGCAGCTCCGTCGGCGCGGACGGGCAAGACACGTCGGACGCCGCGCCAGTCGCGGCGAATCCGCTTCCCTCCCCCGATGCGGTGGAGGAGCTGCCCGGGCTTGGCGTGCGCGCAGAGGTGAACGGCCGGCAGATATTCGTCGGCAACGCGCGTCTGATGGAGCGCGAGGGCCTCTCCTGCCGCGTGCCGGACGGCGTCGGGACCGTTGTTTACGTTGCCGAAAAGGAACGCTATCTCGGCTCGATCCTCATCTCCGATCTGCTCAAGCCCACCGCGAAGGAGGCAATCGCCGAGCTGAAGGCCTGCGGCGTGCGGCGGCTGGTGATGCTGACCGGCGACCGTGAGGAAGCCGCCGCAGGAACGGCCCGTGAGCTGGGGCTGACCGAATACCGCTCGGGCCTGCTCCCGGGAGACAAGGTGGCCGAAATGGAGGCCCTGCTGCGGGAAAAGCGCGGCGTGCTCGCCTTTGTGGGAGACGGTGTCAACGATGCGCCGGTTCTCGCCCGTGCCGATGTAGGCATCGCCATGGGTGCGCTCGGCTCGGACGCCGCCATCGAGGCCGCCGACGTGGTGCTGATGGACGACAACCCGCAGGGGCTTGTCCGCGCCATCCGGATTGCGCGGCACACCAAAACCATCGTCTGGCAGAACATCTGGTTTGCGCTGGGCATCAAGCTGCTCTTTCTGGTGCTCAGCACGGTGGGCTGGACCAACATGTGGGCCGCCACCTTTGCCGACGTCGGAGTCGCCGTCATCGCAATTCTCAATGCCATGCGGGCCGGAAAACAGCAATAACCGGAGCAGGCGCACTCGGTTCTCTTTTCACCCGATCCGGCGCTGACCTCTGTGCGCCATTTCCCGGTATGCCGCACCATCGCAGGGCAGAGAGCCTGTATTTCTTGCGCCAAACCGCAGACGAGAAAAGGCCTCGCGCCCAAGGCGTTTGCCTTGGGCGCGAGGCCTCAGTCTGTCGAAAAACGCCTATCAAGCGAGAGCCGAAATGGGCGTTTTGGAATATAAGCGAGAAAAAAATGAGAAAAATGCAAAGAAGAGGGAGGGATGGATATCACTCCACTTTCTTTTTGCGA
>CALXUY010000096.1 GCA_944391805.1 uncultured Clostridia bacterium | reverse complement strand
TGCCGTCGGTCTCGGACTCGCTTCGCTCGCCTCGCCCTCCGTCACCCGCAGGGCGTTGAATCTCCGTTCTATCTGAATTTGTTACTATTTTGAAAACTATTGCAACTTGCTATTGCAATTTGCGGGTGTTATTTCCCTATCAATTTTGGGAATGAAATATCAAAAAGCAAACAGCGTAGCGTTAATTTTAATAACGATCGCTACCATCTTTGATATAATTGTACCATTATTTTCTGTAAATTTACTCGTAAAAACAATTTGCCCGACTACATCCCTTATTATTCTTATTTTATGTGTTACGTATATTGTTAAAGGTAAAAAAAGAAAGTATTCGTAATAATATCTTTATGCTCTTTTGAAAAAGGGATTGTAGCTAAATTAATATTGACTTCCATATCAGTATGCCCTCACGGAATCTCCCCAACCTCGCGTTTGCGGTTGGTTCTTGTCCATACGGCAGAGAAAAAAATCCGCACCGCGCCGTCAAGATCTGCTCCAAGTCAAGTTACGGGGCACCTGACCCAGCGGCGCAGCGCGGAACCATCCCATAGTCACATTCGGAATCGTACGAGTATTATTTCTGTCTTTCTTCTGCTATTCCCTTTCCATTGAGAGGTTCACCTTGACGGTCCACCGTGAACCATGGCATGGTTCACCTCAAAAAGACAGACCTCTCCCTTGGTATCGTTGAGTTTTGGCAATCACCTCCGCAGGGTGTAGAGGTTACTGCTTTTCGCACCGTTCGGACGGAAGCGATGCACATGCTCCAGATATCCCGCCTGCTCCAGATCGTCAATTGCGCGCTTGACGGTCGATACGGACAGCCTTGTATCCCGGGCAATCGTTCTGACAGACGGAAAGCAGGTGTTTCCCTTCCCTCCCCGGTCGGACAAATACAGATATACCGTGACGGCTCTTGACGGCAGCCTGTCACGGTATATTGCGTTGGAGCCTCCCCTGCTCATATCCTGCCTCCCGCTGTCCGGAGCGGATTACTCACGGGCGGCTGAACAGACGGAGCCTGCCGCTGTCCGCTTCCGGAATCGTACACGGCTTCCTCATCTGAATACGGAAACGATCTTTCGTCCTCCGGCATCGGGTGATACTTCAGCAGAATGGCTTCCAGCAGGCTTTCTTTTCCCGCATATGTGACCTTACGGCTGCCCTTTTCCGCAACCGTGTACGGTTCGCTGAAACGTATCCCCCACCGAAAAAACAGCTTCAGCCGGACTTTCATTGGATAAAAGCCTGTTTTCATTACAATGAATTGTCCCTTCGGCATGGATTTCAGCTCATCCGGCGTCATGAGAGGTCTCTCCATCATCTGTACCGACTGAGAAGGATCATTTTTGCTCCGGCTGACCGAGCCGCTTTGTACTGTCCGACTGCCCATTGCCCGCGAGAGCGTCTGCGCCGACTCACTGTTGGGAGCAAAGCCTCCGAAGATGGTGAGCTGTGTGTTGTCGGTAATGATTTCCGCGCCCTCCTTGCCGTAGTTTTTCTCCAGCTGCGCAAAGGACTGGATGATAGCGCAGATCGACACCCGTCTGGAACGGGATGCCGAAAACATCATCTCCGCCGATTCAATTTTCGGCAGCGTTCCGTACTCGTCCAGGTACATCATGACGCGGTTTTTTAGCCTGCCGCCGTTCTCGTCGGCAACCGCGAGAATTTCCCGGTAGAGCTGCTGCACGATCAGACTGACCATAAAATACTTACTGGAATCTTCCTCCGGCATAACAAGGAAGATTGCCGACTTGGTATTGCAGAAGCGTTCGGCATCGATTGCCGTGTCAAAGCAGAGAATCTGCTCCATCTCGGTGTCAAGGAAGGCATTCAGGCGGGAAAGCGCCGTTGACATCACCGAGTTCATGGACTGCTCGGCGGTGTTGAGAGCAGCTCCCGCGAACCACTTGGCTTTGTGCTCGGGAGGAAGTTTATCCATGAGCATCTGAAACTGGTTTTTGCCTTTGGTTTTGGACGGCGCAAGCAGCTCCTGTATCACCTTGAACACCGACACGATGTGCCGCTGTTCCGGCGGACAAAGCTCCGCAACCAGCAAAATCGCCGCCGTCAACAATCCCTCCGCGGCATCGTAGAAGTATGCGTTCTGTCCGAAGGACGCCGCATCCGTCCCGGACAGGATAATGGTCTTCGCAATGATTTTGGCGTACTTCTCGGCCTTAGCCTTGTATGCGATCTGATCCGGACGGGCTGCATAGAGGTCCTGATAGCGATTGACCAGATGCAGCAGGTTGTTCCCATCCGAGCGCGTCGGATTGCGCAGATCAATGACCGCCACATGGTAACCATAGAAGTTTTTCGCAATTGTTCCATAGCTGCGATACAGGTCGCCCTTGGTATCGCTGGTGATGAAGGACATCCCGGAGGCGCAGGCATATTCCAGATTCGGATACAGCCAATATGCCGTTTTGCCGACGCCTGCCGCGCCGATCATGAGCGCGTGAACATCTCCGGTATCAACCAACGCAGTGGTACGCCGCTTTCCTCCCGTACATCCGACCACAATTCCTTGCTCCTTTGGGAGCTTCTCTCCCTTTCTCCAGCGATTCGGGGTAAACGGAATATGCCGGTAGGTGCTCCGGATTTCCCGCCTGCGCGCCCAGCGCGCCGTCCCGTGCTGCCCGTCTCCGACCGTCCGGCTCCTGATGCGGTTGAGACTGTACCGATGCGACAGCAGCGTTGCCCCGCCGAGCACAAGCGCCATCACCGCACCGACAATGATCAGACCTGTAATATCGGGCATTGAACCGCCTCGCTTTCCTGATGGCGACATGCTTCCTGTAAATCCTCGTTCCAATCCTTCAATAAGGGCGTCAGGCGCGAGATACGGAGCGGCGGGTATAATTCCGCCAGCTCTTTCCCGATGCGCACACAGGCGGTATTTCCCGCCGAATCGTTGTCGAGACAGAGTGCGACCTGCGTGATGCTTGGGTTCTGCTTCAGCATCTGCTTTGCCGTATAGGGAGCGACCGAGCAGAGCGCAGCATAGCTGTGCTTTTGCCAACCGTCCGAATATCGCGTCAGGAAAGACAACAGGTCAATCGGTGCCTCAAAAACAAACAGCCTGTCGGAGCTTCCGGTAAAATGAAAGCTATAGCTCGGATCACTGCCTTCGACATTGCCCTTATAAGCGCTTCCGGTACCGGTGCCCCGCATGTGCGCATGCCTCGGAACACCGTTCTCATCATACCCCACAAAGACACAGTTGTGATGTTCCGCGTCCTCATAGAGCATTTTATGACGCACAAAATAATTGAGAACGTTCGGGTCCACACAGCGGGTCTTGGTCAGATAAGCATACACCCTTCGCATATTCCCGTTTTTCGGAGGCAGTACAAACGGCTTCTTCTCCCGTTCATACGGTTCGGAGGGAATCACCGTACCGGCACCGTTCCCCAGCAGAATCGGGACAGCCTCTTGATAAGAGCAATGAAAAAAGCGGCGTGCGAAGTCAATCGCGTTGCCGCCTTCTCTTGTATACTGATTGAACCATAGATTTCCCCGGAGTGTGACCTTTTCCTCTCCGTGCATCCATACGTGCTCATTTCCGCACCGTTTAACGGTTTCACCCCGGCTCCGCAAAAACTCCGGCAGGCTGATCTGCCGCGCCTGTTCCCGCTGTGCTTCGGTGAAATGAATATATTGTGCCATTCCTTCATCCTTTCCTTCAAGATGCATGGCGCAGGGCTCATTCCGGTCTGAGTCCCTGCGCCAGCTTTTTTTCGTTAATCTGCTGCAGCTGCCTGCGGTCAATCGGATTGTGCCGATGCTCCTGATCTGACAGACGGTTCTGAAAGATACGGAATACGCTCTCCCACAGTCGCAGCACACCGATCTCAATTGCCGCTTTTTGAAAATCCAGATGGTGTTTCATCACAGCCGCGGCATATGGGTTGCCCTGCTTGGCCGATGCGTTCAGAAGCGCGAGGGCTTTTTCGGTGTCCTGTTCGACAACCTGACCATACAGATACAGCCTGCCAAGCAAAAGCTGCGCCCACTGGTGGTTCTGTCCGGCGGCACTCTCCAGATACCATAAGCCCCTCGGAATATCCTTTGGGAGTTCTTCCCCCCGCAGATACGTTCTGCCGAGCAGATAACGCGCGGACGTGTTTCCCTTACCGGCAGCGCGTTCCAGATACGGGAGCGCTTTCCGCGGCTGCTTCGGAAGATTCTCATCCCCCAAGAGCAGCAGTCTGCCCACGGCATACTCCGCTGCCTCCAAGCCCTGATCTGCGGCTGCGGTTATAAGCCGGAGTGCTTTCTCGGTACACCTTGGCGTTTCCTTTCCCTTGAGGTACAGTATCCCAAGCAGATATTGCGCGTACCGATTCTTGCGTGCCGCGGACCGCTCCAGCAGCTCCAACCCTCGTTCCGGATCTTTCGGAAGGCTCTCGCCCCTGACCAATTCCTTGCCGAGCAGATATTCGGCATACGGATTGCCGTGAGCCGCGGCCTTTCCGAGCCACTCCATTGCATACGGAATATCCTGCTCCACCAAGTCTCCGCGCAGAAGCATTTTCCCAAGCCGGTACTGCGCCGGATCAAAATCCTGCTTTGCGGCTTTGAGCAGCCACTGTATCGCCTCCCACGGAGCATAGTGGCCGGACTGTTCGTCCAGACAGAGCTTTGCCAGCCGGTAATGCTCCCACCGGTTTTTGTTCCCGCGGCGCACCAGCTTTTCATACTCACCGTTCTGCCGCGCCTCCTTTGGTTCTTCCTCCTCACTGCCGGACCCTTCCGGTATCGGGAATTCCTCCGCGACATCCTCGCCCGCAAGTGTGATGTCATCGGCGGACAGCCTCGCCGCTTCCCGGATCACCGCGTTCTTCACCGACCGGAATTCCTTATTTTCAGACAGCGGTACCTTCTCCGGCATGGCGTCGGTGTAGGTGCGCAGAATGGCAAACCGCTGTTCATACCACAGGTCATAGAGCTTTTGTATCCGCTCGTCCTTCTGCATCTCGTCGACGATGGCATTCACCAAAGCCTTGACGTCGGCCTTCAGATACCCGTACTGCTTTTTGCCGCCAGTATTTTTCAGACGCTCGGAGAGCTTTCCGAACATAGCTTCCAGCTTCGGATTGTCCGATGTGCCGCCCGCTGCCAGCTCCGCGGCAATCTCACAGGCATGCGTGCGGAGCTGGTCGCGCCGCTCGGTCTGCCGCTCATAGATGCTGATGAGATCCTGCTGAAAAATCTGATGCGCCAGCGCCGCTTTGATGTTCCGGATACCCTCCCTGTTCAGATACGGCTCCTGCGGATCAGAGGAGAACGCCATCATGTGAACATGCGGATGATGAGACTCATTGTGAAAAGCCGCGTACCATCGGAAGTGCTCCGGCGCAATCCGCATCTCTTTTGCGAACACGTTCCGCTGGGAACGCAGGAGGGCCATCCATGCCCCGACCGTGTTGTAGCCGAGCCGTTCCGCATCCTCCCGCCGCAGAGAGATAATGTGCGTCCAGATATTTCCGGTGTGCGCTTCTACCTCCCGCATGGCTTCCGCCAGAACAACCGGTTTGCCCTCGTCGGTAAACAGTCCGCTGCCCGCAATCTTTTCCGCACGGGGACGGTTGGCCATGTAGCTGACATAGTTCTGACGGTCGCCGTTCAGTTCAGGATAGGTTTCCATGACCCGCAGAGTCCATTCATCCGCGTTTTCGCAGGTCGGGGATTTCAGATAGTCTCCGTATTCATACAGCTCACGGCTGTCCGGATATCGTTTGAGCAGATCGCTTATGATTTCCTTCTGCCGTTTGGTCACAGGACGCGGCTGTCCTTTGTCTGCCGCACGCTGAACCCCCTGCCGTGTAGCGATATACTTCAGGTATCCGGCGACATTCTTTTTCTGATACGGCTTCAGATAGGGGGACTTCAGAATGATACCCGCCATTACAGCTTCTGAAACCGGACCGCATCGTCGAAGCTGTACCGCCCGCTGTTCTTTGAAACCTCCTCGACACAGAGCCGGCGCAGCGCGCCCAGCTGGCCGATATCGATGTCGAACTTGTTGGCCACCACATGCATCATCATCGCAATCTCCACCCCCTGCTTGAACAGCACGCGGGCGAGACGGTTTTCGGTATCCTCAATGCGGGCGCTGATCACCGACTCAATGATCGGTGTGATGACACGGCTGTTGGTATCGTTGTTCAGCCATGCGATATAGAATTCAATCGCGTCACAGATGAATTCACTGCGGGACATTCCTTCGGTTCTTGCCGCCGTGCGGTCACATCGTTCGAGCAAATCCCTGTCCAGAAAGACTCCGATGCGGGTGGTCCGCTTCTTTTCTTTTTCTGCCATATTTCCTCCGTTTGTGTTCTGGAATACCGCCGGTATGCCGTCCGGAAGCCGGAAAACGCCTGAAAATCCGCCGTCCCGTCCGGCACCGCGGCATACCTCCGGTCATACTTCCGTGTTTCGGTAATACCGTTTCAAGTCCGGCCGGCGTTGCCGGACGGTGTCATTCCGCCCACTTTCGGGGTGGGCGGGCGTATGCGCGGCCTGCCGCAGCATACGCCTTTATCCTGCTGTTCTTTCGACCCCCGCATATTACCTAATCTAAAAAGGTGTGAAAGATTTCCTGATCCACTTCTTCCGTCTTAATCCGGACAAGATTGGGATTGAACAGGTCTGTCTGCGAGCCTTCAATTTCCTGATCGAGCAGCTCCTCGGCCGAATAGATCGTTCCTTCAATCCGGACAAACTTCATCTGCCCACAGAGCAGTCCCTTTGTATTCTCCGGTGTGAGGCGGATGCTCCCCTCCGGCGTCAGAATTTCAAATGTGGAATTGGGGTTACGCATCAGACACCCTTTCACCGTTTTCTCCAGCTTCTTCTGTTATTTGTCGAAACCGTTTCCCGAATTCTTCGATCAAAGACAGGTCATCCGAATCACAGAAAAAGCCTCCCGCCTCACAATCGAATCGGATTCTGCCGATTCGGGGATCGTCTTTGAAGGCTTCCCGGAAAGCTACCCCCCATTCATATCCGCTGCCATGTGTCCGCAGCCCAAAGCTGTCGGTGACAGGATCCCCCACTGACGCGGCATATTCATCAAACGCTGCTTGGCAATAGCCGGAATATTCATTTCCCAACAAGTCCAGCGGCAGACACAGACTGAATCTGCCGTCGCTTAACTCCACGATATAAAAAGGCGGGTTCGCCGCGTTGAATGCTTTAATCTGTTCCGGAATACTCATTTCCCTCACTCCTTATCCGTAATTTTTTCGTCGTTCCCGACGGTTCCGCCATGGATCCGCTGAAAGCAGCACTCCGTATAGGAAAGCCCGTTTGCCTGAACGATTCGGTCAAGCACCGAGAGCATTTCGGACTCCCTCAGCCTGACTCTGTCGCCGGGAGTATCGAAGCATATCCACTCGGTGGAATCGGGATTGTCCTTCACAAAAATTTCATAGCCGAGAGACAATCTCTCATCGTCCCGAAAAAGCACGGCTTCGATTTTCACACAGCCCGCAATGAGAAAAGCAGCCGTTGTGTCGACAAAATATTCCGGCGGCTGTTTTTGCAGCCGAAAAACATCACGGTCAGAAAGCAGCCGCGTGAAAAAATATTTTTCACCGAGCCTTTGGCGCAGTTCTTTGACAAGGTTCATCATCAAAAGCCTTTCCACTGCATTCCGTCCGGGGAGCAGAAGGGATCGGACTCGTCGGGTTCTTCTCTCTCATTGCAGTCCTCGCCGTAACCTTTTTCCTCACTTTTATACTCATCGAACGAGGTATTACCCGGAAAGTTTCTGCTGATCCGATAGGACGGATTCCGCAAATCAGAGGCATAAAATTTTTGTGCGCTGTCCCCGAGAGCCTCGGCAAGCACATCGGTATCAAGACAGCAGTCCATATATCCTTGATGCACGGTTCGATAGTAATGTGTGGACGGCAATCCGAAGTTCATTTTCAGATTCATGACGTACACCATCGCGTTGACCTCTTGACCGTCATTGAGCCGCACGGGAACATTCTTTTTGAAATAGTGCGACGGGTATCCTTCGTAACGGTCGAGGCTTCTTTCATCGCTCGGCTGAATTTCCCATACCGCAGCCGGAACGGATGAGCCGTTCTTCGGTGCGATGGTAGCAAAGGCGCTTTCGGGATTCCCTTTGAACTGCAGCGTATAATCTTTGATGACTCCCGTTCCGTACAGCTTGGCGAACGGACAACGGTATGACATCTGCGAGACATTGAGGTTGCTCCCGTATGCGGCATAGTATCTTTTTTTCACGATATCAACTCCCTTCACATAGACAATACAAAAGAGGACGTTTCCTCCTGTGCAGGTATATCCTCCTGAACATGCCCGGAAAAGTCCTCTGTTCGTTCTCCGTTCTGTATGTTTTCCTCTATCCGCCTCGCAGCCAGCCGTTTCTTTTGTGCTTCTGCCTGCGCAGGATCCTTCCATGCGATGTTTCCTTCGAGGTGCTTCAGCAGATGCTGCCGTGCTGTCTTAAATTCATCGCCGATGAGTCCCAGCCGGAGCAGCCAGGTACGAAAGGTATATTTTTCATTTGCCGATTGCGTCCGATTGTGTGAGGCACACCTCTGCACCAATCCCTGATGGCTGATGGCAAGGCACAGTTGGATATATGATTTAACTTCTCCGGCGTGGAGCGTGGAATTGAACAGGCGGAATTCAATGGTTCCTTTGGAAAAGACACTGTGCAGATTCAGGGCATGGTAGCGGGAACGGTCATAATGGTTGTTCCGATGGCTGCTTCCATTGTACCACAGACGTTCCAGCTCACCCAGACTCTTGGGTCTTTTCCGGTTGACATCATCCAGAAAGCGGAGATCGGCTTTTTTACAATATCTCTCCCTATCAACATAAATCTGCAAGGCGCGGTAAAGAATATCCTCCTTGGCTGCCATGATGTTGACGACATTCCGCAGGGTCTGCGGTGTGTGCGTCGAGGCGTCCACGTGGACATGGATGCCGCAGGAGTCATTGACCCGCGCACCGGCATGGCGGAGCTGACGTACAAGCTCCTGAACAGTGGGGATATCCTCATACCTGCAAATAGGAGAGACCAGCTCCACACGATAATCGTCATCAGCGCTCGCCCCTCTTTCATTTTCACTGGTTATACTGGCATCCCGCACAACCTTCCAGATTCGGTTCTGCCCATCCCGAACCGTATACGTATCGTAAACTCCACCGATCGCGGCAGCGTCACAACGAAAATAACCGGCCATTACCTTTGCCGCCTTTGCTCGGGTGATGCCGGTCATTTCTATTTCGATACCAAACCGTTGTGTTCTCAATCGCCGTTCCCCCCATCGGCAGCGGATGCTGCCATGTCAGAGGGAACAGATTTCTTTTTCTTCTCTGCCGGTTTTGCCGGTGTTCCCGAGCGCAGATCGAGGAATTCACGAACCCCCGTCGGCACGGTCTTATGATACAAAACATCCACGGCAGCGGTCAGCTCCCCCTCGACCGTCTGCTCTTTCTGCTCCAGATACAGACGGAGCGCATGAAGTTTTTCCTCATCATAAGAAATACTGATATTGATTTTCTTCATATCCCATTCCTCTTGTTTTTTGTTGAATTGGCGGTATCTATTTTCGTTGACTCCAGGCTGCGATATCCGCCTTATCCTGATCGGTGAATTCGATACCGAAAATTTCGGTGATACAGTCGGTCAGAGAATTTTCTGCGGTTACAGCCAGAAAACAATTTGCATATGTGGTGTAAAACGAATCATCCGTATTCTTTGACGGTAAATCCGAGGAGAGATAGATTGCCTGCGCCAATCCCGCCTGATCACCGATTCCGAATATTCCGAATACCACGGATATCTGTTCCAGCGCCTGCGCGTGCTGCGGATATTGCTCCGCGTACTGCGCCTGCAGATGCTGCGCAACCGTATTCTGCATTTCCATCCCGCTGCCTCCGGACAGCCATCCGAACAGACCGACCACCGTAATCAACGGCAGAAGAATGATAAACAGTGTAATTCCGACGACGTATCCCAGAAACTTTCTCCCATTTTTGTTTCCCGCCAGCAATACCAGAACCTTTTTGGCTGCTGCGGCGATTGCTGCGCTGACTGCGGCCACGCACCTCCCTTCATAAAAACAGCGGCTGAGTAAAAGGTCCAGTTGACCAACCCATATAAAAATCACCCGCTGTCTTTTTCGGAAAGCGGGTGATTTATTGTTCTTTTGCAACAAGAGCATGAGCGGAAATTATAATTTGACTCAGCCCCTTCATTATGATTCCTTATCTGAGCAGCCAGGTATAATCCTGTCTGCAATCCACCACATAATCAATATATACAGTGTTGTCTTTTATTTGAAACAGCAAAAGGTATCTTTTCTCAAACAGTAACTTCCGGTATTTGTTTCGCGGCATATATTCGGAAATGAGCCAAGGACAACGCTCCGGCATTGTCTCCAGTGTATTCGCCGCTTCTTCAAAAGAACAAATCAGCCGATCTGCCGCGGTCTGACTGACATCCGCGAGAAACGCCGCATGGGAAATCAGCATTTGCGCTGCTCTTTTGGATACGATTACCCGGTACTTGTCAGCTTTTTCCATCGTTTGCGGCCTCTTTCACGGCATTTCTCATCATATCTCCAACCTCTTTGACCGTATAGCCCCGATCCCCATGAAGCCGTTCT
>CALXUY010000095.1 GCA_944391805.1 uncultured Clostridia bacterium | reverse complement strand
TCTTTTTCGCCAAACTTCACAAATCTCCTTGTCAATAGATCCACTATTGCCTGCGTCAATTTGGTTTGTTTGACGAAAAATCTGACGGCAGATTTGCGCAGTCAGAATTGTGCGGTGTTGCCTTAAGTATAAAAGAAAAACGCAGAAAAAGCGGTTTCTTTTCGTGAAACATCGCTTTTTCTGCGTGAAATAGCAATTCAATCTTCTATGTGCGGGTCATATAGGCAAGATAGGCATTTTTCAGCCTTCCATATCCGCTCTGGGGAACCGGAATCCGCTTGCCGTTGGTCAGCACCAGCTCGTAGGCGACCAGCCTGCGGATAAACTCCATGTTTACGATATACGCCCGGTGCGGCCGGACAAACGCAGGATATGCCTCCAGCTCCTCCATCAGTTCCGCCAGGGTTGCCGACGTTTCCAGAGTCGAGCCGTTGGACAGGGTGCAGACCTGGTTATGGTTAAAGCTTTCGATGCACATCAGCTCATGAACCGGAACACGATGGATGCCGTCCTTCGCTTTCAGCACAAGCGCCGGATGGCCCTCCGGCGACAGCCGCCGGATACAGTCGAGCACCGCCTCGTCAAATTCCGTTTTTCTCACCGGCTTGATCAGGTAGCCGGAGGCCTTCACACTGAAGGCATCCACCGTATATTCCCTGGAAACGGTCAGGAACAGGATCTCCGCCCGCTCCTTTCGCTCCCGTATCCGTCTGGCCAGATCCACACCGGTCATGGAAGGCATCACGACATCCAGCAGATACAGGTCAAACCCGCCCGTTTTTTCCATATCGTCCAGCAGGTCATAAGGAGACTCGTATGCCTGTATCTGCACGGGCGTCTCCGGATGCTCCGCCGAAAAGCGGAGCGCCAGCCCTTTGATGCGGTCGATATCCCTCCCGTTGTCGTCACAGATTCCTATGCGCAGCATAACCCTCACCTCACTTTGCCTGCATCTCCTCCAGCCACGGCGCGAGAATCCCCGATATTGCCTGCCCGTCGATGAGAAAGCGCGGCATCCCCATAGACCCCGGCGCCACCTCATACTCGTCAAACAGAATGACCAACCGGTTTTCCTCGTCCAGATAAAAGTTCTGGTCGGCGTCTATGGACTGAAAGCATTCGTCCTCCGCCCAAATGCCGCCGGGTATAAAATAATCCGCTTCACCGGCCTGTACCTGCTCGGTCATCTGCCGCAGAATATCGGCGTTGATCGCCCCGATATAATCGCTGCCCTTCGCAAACAGATCCGACAGGCTGAGCACCTGCCCGGTCCGCTTGTCCAGAGTGAAGCACCGGCTGTACTCGCCCGATCCGCCGACGTTGACGGTGGTGTAAAAGCACAGCGACAGCATCTCGTCGTCGTCGCGCAGCACTTCATAGTCTGTATCCGACGCCACATAACCCTGATATTCCCGCGCCACATACCACAGGAAGGTCTCGCGTGCCTCGGCGATGTATGCTTCCATCAGCCGGTTCATGTCGTCGGCTCCGTCGGAAGGATCGGACGGCATCTGATCAGCAGGCAACTGGTCTTCGGACGGCTGATCTGCGGATGGCTCCGATCCGGGCGAGAGCGCCCCCGCTCCCTCCAGCACCGGCAGCTTGGCCGTGAACGACGTATCGCCCCACCCCAACTGATAGGTATGTACGTCCGCCAGGCGAATCACCGTGCCAACGCCCGGCACCGCCTCCAGCGCCTGCGTCATTTCCGGCATACAGTTGAAAAGAAACAGGCAGAGCAGCACCGTCATCAGCACGTTCACCGACACTTTGGGGGATTTTTTCTTACGGTGCTCCCCCGCCGGTTCAAACAGCACCGCACGCAGGCTGAATATCCCTTCGTTTTTCTCGCACTGTAAAATGCCGTCGTATTTTTTGATCACCGCCTGCACGCTTTTCAAGCCGATGCCATGCTGCTCCGCCGGCTGGCTTTTGGGCAGCCCGTCCCGCCCAAAGGTCACGGGCTGCTCGCATGGGTTTTCGATTTTCACCGACATGTTGCCGTTTTCATGTGCCAGCACAGTCACCCGAATCCACCGATCCGCTTCCCGCGCATTGCCTCGGCAGGCGTTGATTGCATTGTCCATTCCGTTGGCCAAAACCACGCAGAGGTCGATTTCGTCGACCGGGCAGGTCTGCGGAACCTCCGCCCTTACCATAACCCGGCAGTTTTCTTCCCTTGCCCGCCCCATGTATGAGCGGAGCACGGCGTTTACCGTTGCGTTTTCACAGTAGTCCTCCTGCTCCAGCTCGGTGAGCTGTCCGCTCAGCGTGCTGATGTATTGCAGGCCCTCTGCGGATTTCCCCTCGTCGAACAGTCCCTCCAGCACCCGGAAATGATGCCGCATATCGTGCCGGTACCTCCGGCTCTGCTCCATTTTCTGGCGGAGGGCCTCATATTCCCTGCGCTGGCTTTCCTGCTGCAGCATCATCGCCTGTTCGGTTTCTTTCATCCGCCTGAGAGAGGCGGCCGAGGCCAGTGCCCAAATCATGACCCCGATCACCGACAGGGCCGTCAGAAGGATGAGCAGCAGAAGCATCGGATCCGTTACGGTTTCAGCCCAGTAGGAAAACAGCAGGAACAGCATGACCACAGGAAAGCTCATCAGCAGCCATCCGCTCTGGTTCTCCAGCACATAGGTGCGGTAGGGGCGGCGCAGAAAGATAAACACCAGCACGGAAAGCACCACCGCAGCAGCCAGCACCGCCAAGGCCATATGGGGGATCACGGTTGCCAGCAGCTTTTGAAGGAACAGCAGTGTGAAGCTGACCAGAACGCCGGCGCTCCATACCGAAACCGTTTGCGGGAAGCCGGAGCGCGACAGCACATGAACACCGATGATTGCCGGGATATAGGCGGTGATCGGCAAAAGCGTGAGCAGCAGCGTTTCATCGCAGCCCGATATGAGAAGGCCGGCCTGGATCGCCGCAATTCCCAGCAGGAACCCGCCGGCAATCAGGATCGTATTCCTGCGCTTCCATCTCGGCGCCAGCAGGCAGGCGCAAACAAACACGAATGCGGCAAAGCGGATGCCTTCGATGATAAAATGCTCTGTATACGGCAATGTTTTTCCTCCCCTTCCCATTTTTGTTCAACGGCGCCCGGAGCCTGCCGAAAACGGCAGAAAAACACCATTTTTGATTATATTATAACATATCTGCCCGGAAACCGCAACCTTTGGGCAGATATTTTCTGTATATTTCCATCCCGCTCGGGGATGGTCAGACTGTAGACCAAAGCAAGGGCTTTCGTCAGTTTGATGAAAGTTTTGATCAACGTGCGCAGCACGTTTCAGTCTGTCGAAAAACGCCCATCAAGCGAGAGCCGAGATGGGCGTTTTGGAATATAAGCGAGAAAAAAATGAGAAAAATGCAAAGAAGAGGGAGGGATGGATATCACTCCACTTTCTTTTTGCG
>CALXUY010000094.1 GCA_944391805.1 uncultured Clostridia bacterium | reverse complement strand
GTTACTCAATCGGATGTGGATGCCATCGCTTCTCTTTTGAACAGGCGCCCACGTAAATCCCTGGGCTGGAGGTCTCCTGAAGAAGTTTTTTTCAAATAATCTTTGCACTTGACTTGACAATTCGAGGCAAAAAGGCCCTTAACCGAAGTTTGAGGCAGAGCCTCAATGATCGCTCATATTATTGTGAATTGCTATATATTCCGACGCGCAGCACAAATCAGAATTTTCACGGCTCTGTGAATTTCGGCGCACAGTTCGCCCATCTCTGGCTTTTCTCCCACACCCTGTTTCAGGTTTTTGAAAGGGGTGTGGGGAAAACTTTTGCAAAAGTTTTCCCCACGAAACCTTAATCAAATCCGCTGCCGTGACGGCTTCCGGAAGCCATCTCTCCTGTTCCCTCGAGGCGTTGAGGCTCCCGGCAAAACGGCGTTTTTTTCAGTTCCCCTGCTTAACCGTGAAATAGGCCTGCGGATGCGAGCAGACCGGGCAGACCTGCGGCGGCTCCTTGCCCTGCACAATATACCCGCAGTTCAGGCAAATCCACTTGGTTTCCTCCGAATTGGAGGTGAACATGGTGCCGCTCTGCAGCTTGCCCAGCTCTTTTTTGTAGTTCTCCTCATGCGAGCGCTCAATGCTCGCCACCCGCGCAAACAGATCGGCAATGCCGTTCAGACCTTCGGCACGGGCTGTTTTTTCAAACTCGTCGTACATCGTGGACCACTCAAAGTTTTCGCCGGACGCCGCCGCCTCGAGATTGCGCTCGGTGGTGGACCAGCCCCCCAAAAACTTGAACCAGATTTCGGCGTGCTCCTTCTCGTTCTCGGCCGTTTTGCGGAACAGGTCGGCTACCGCCTCATACCCCTCCCGTGAGGCCTTTTTGCCGAACCAGACATAACGCAGATAAGCCTGCGACTCGGCGCTGAGCGCAGTGTGCAGGTTCTGCTCGGTTTTGGTGCCGGCAATTTTCTCATCAAATGCATTGACAATGGTTTGATTTGTCATATTTGGAAAACCTCCGTATAAAAATGCGGGACACAACCCGTTTCAACGGATTGTATCCCACATTGTACGGCGTTTATTCAATGCGACGCGCCATTGATTCGGTTTTCCGCTCCATTCGTCCGGTGCCAGCCCCTCATTTGCTCCGCTTCCCTGCCCGATTGCACCGCACACTCCGGCCGGGTTCCCCGCCCTGTTGGCGGACGTGCCGGCTCACTCAATCCAGCTCCAAACGCTTTTCATCCTGCGCCTGACGGTTCCGCCACTCGGGAGCCAGAATCGACGCGATGCCCACCGTCACATACCCTCCCTTGATGAGCATTCCGTCCCGCAGGTAGCCCTCAAAGGTCATACCGGCGCGCTGCATCACGTGCAGGGAGCGCTCGTTCCCCTGAATGAACTTTGCCTCGATGCGGTGGAGCCTCAGCTCCTCAAAGCCGAACTCCATCACCCGCCCCAGCGCCTCGCCGGCAATGCCCTTGCCCCAATACTCGGGGTTGAGCACGTAGCCCACCTCGGCGCTGTCCGCCGCGCAATTGAAGGATGTAAAACCGCAGGTGCCCACCATTTTGCTGTCCGGCTCGTATACGATCGCCCAATCGTAAAACATGCCGCCGGCATAACGCCCGGCAAGGTAGTGCAGATACTCTCGGGTGTAGGCCTTATCGGGGTGCGGATACCATGTGAGGTATTTGGTGACGTCGCTGCGGCTGGCATATTCATACATATCCGCATCGTCGGCAACCGTCAGCTTGCGCAGGGTCAGGCGATCGGTCAGCAGCTCGGGCAGGTGGGAAAATACGCGGTAAAGTAGCTCTTTTTTCATTCCGGTGATCCTTCTGTTTTCGATACCTACATTATATACAAAAAAGTTTGCAAAAGCAAGCACTTTTGAAATTTTTTACAAAATAAAACAGATTTTTGTGCAGGGCTTTTCTTTTTCCGCGGAATATGCTATAATATAGTGAAGATCGGCGGAGGTATGCGGATATGGATTTTATTGTAAAGGACATTCTCTCGGGCGAGCTGGTTCCGGTGCTGCTGGGAGTCTCCCCGGAGGCCATGCAAACGGCGCGCCGGCTGTTCCGGAAATACGGAGTGGTCTCTCACCTGTTCTGCGAACGCATTCCGCTTTGTATGCGCCTGACCTACTGCGTAAAATTTCACCAGATCCGCCACAGCCGGCTGATGATGACGGCTCTGAAGGATTTTGCCGCACAGCTCGGGCATGCGGACATCATCCTCTACCTCATCCCCTGCACGGTGGACTCCTCCAATTTTGTGTGGCAGAACCGGGCCGAGCTGGAGCGCCGCTATGTGGTGGCCAGCAAGCAGGAGATGGAAAAGGTGTGGCGGGGCAAGTGCGCCGCCGGGGAGGACAACTGATATGAAGCGGCATCCCTTGCTTGGTGTTCTCGGCGGACTGGGGCCGATGTCCACCTTTTACTTCTGCGAGCTGCTCACCGCGCACACCAAGGCGCGGACCGACGCCGACCACATCGACATGCTCATCAGCAGCCGTGCCTCCACGCCCGACCGCACTGCCTACATTCTCGGACAAGCCGGCGCACGCGACCCGCTGCCCGTGATGCGCGAGGAAGCGCACCGGCTGGCCGCTGCGGGCGCCGAATTGCTTGTGATTCCCTGCAATACCGCGCACTATTTTTATGACGGACTGGCCAAGGACTGCCCGGTCCCCATCCTCAATATCATCCGGCAGACCGTGGCCTTTCTGCAAATGCGGGGAATCCGGCGCTGCGGCCTGCTCGCCACCGAGGGGACGGTGGCCTCGGGCGCCTATGCCCGGCTGTTTGCCGAAGCCGGCATCGAATGCCTCTGCCCTGACCCGCAGGAGCAAGCCGTGGTCACCGGCATCATTTACGGCGCGGTCAAGCAGAACCTCCCCCCCGACTTTGCGGCATTTCTGCGGGTCTCGCAGGCGTTGCTCAACCGGGGGTGCGAGTGCCTGGTGCTGGGCTGCACCGAGCTCTCGCTGCTGCGCCGCGAGGGGCTGCGGCAGCCGTGGTTTGTGGACTCGCTGGAGGTGCTGGCCTGCAGCACGATTCTCGCCTGCGGAAAGGAGCCGACCGGCTTTCCTCCCGAATTCGACTGCCTGCGGGAGGTGACGGTATGAAGCTGAACGAGCTGCTCCGCTGCCTGCCGGTGCCCGTGCGGGAGCTGCCGGAGGACGACATCTGCCGGGTGACAGACTGCTCGTCGCAGGCCGGCGGGGACAGCCTGTTTGTCTGCATCCGCGGCTGCCGTTCGGACGGGCATGCCTATGCACAGGACGCCTACGGGCGGGGCTGCCGGGCATTTCTGGCCGAGCACCCCCTGACGCTGCCGGCCGACGCGGCGGTGATCTGCGTTCCGGACACGCGGCGCGCGCTGGGCGCCCTGGCCTGCCGGTTTTACGGGGATCCCTCCCGGGAGCTGCGGGTTATCGGCATCACCGGCACCAAGGGCAAAACCACCACCGCCTGCCTGCTCGCCCGGATGCTCGGGCAATGCGGCATTCCCTGCGGGTACATCGGAACCAACGGCATTCACTACGGCAGCGTGCATCTGACCACCCGGAACACCACTCCCGATGCGCTGACCCTGCAGAAATCGCTCCGCGACATGCAGCATGCGGGCTGCCGGGCTGCCGTTGTGGAGGTCTCCTCCCAAGCGCTGAAGCAGTACCGCGTGGAGGGAATGCATTTTGACACGGTTCTGTTCACCAATCTCTCGCATGACCACATCGGCCCGGACGAGCACCCGGATTTTGCCGACTATGCCGCCTGCAAGCACCGCCTGTTCACCGATTTCGGCGCCAAAACCATGATCTACAATGCCGACGATCCCCACGCCGTGGAAATGCTGCAGGGCGCGTCCGCCGCCACCCGCATTTCGTGTGCCATGCATTCTCCGGCGGATTTTGCCGCGCGGGAGATCCGTCCGGTGTCGGAGCCGGGCTGCTTCGGCCTCCGGTTCACTCTGCTGACCGGTCGCCGTCAGCTTCCCTGCCTGCTCCCGCTGATCGGACAGGGAAACGTGACCAACGCCCTGCTGGCCGTTGCCTGTGCCGTGCGAGGCTTTGGCATCCCCCTGCGGACGGCCGCAGGCCTCCTGCCCGAAGCGCGGATCGACGGGCGCTCCGAGGTGGTTCCTCTGCCCGGAGGGGTGGTTGCCGTGATCGATTATGCGCACAACGGCGTGAGCCTGCGCCAGCTCCTGACCAATCTGCGGGAATACCGCCCGGCGCGGCTGATCTGCCTGTTCGGCTCGGTGGGCGGACGCACCGCGCTGCGGCGCGCAGAGCTGGGCCGGGTGGCGGCCGAGCTGGCGGATTTCTGCATTCTGACCTCGGACAACCCCGGAACCGAGCCGCCCGAACAGATCATCGCCGACATCGCACAGGCATTTGAGGGCTGCCAAACCCCATACCTGCGCATTCCCGACCGCGCCGAGGCCATACAAACGGCGGTTCGGCTCTCCCGCGCCGGCGACATTCTGGTGCTGGCCGGAAAGGGACATGAACGCTATCAGCTCATCGGAAATGAGAAAATTCCCTTCTGCGAGCGGGAGCTGCTGCTTGCACAAACCGCTCCGCTGCTCTGATTTTTGCCGGCGCATTGCCGCAGAAACAGAATATGTGGGGGACTTCTTGAAAGAAGCTCCCCCACACCCCCCAAGAACTTTGAAAGAGGGATGGAGAAAAAGCCACTACCGCAACGGTTGTTCGGCAAACGGCGCGCCCAGACCGCAGACCAAAGTAATGGCTTTCGTCAGTTTAACTAAAGTTTTCGCCCGCCTTTTTCAAAAGGCGGCACGGATCCAACGCCGTGGGGCGTTGGTCGCCGTCCGCAGACGGCGAAATCTCCTCATTTGGCGTTTCTTTTGGTACAATATAAGCGTAGCGCTAATCCGAGTAATCGGAGTAGCAAGCTATGCTTATTTTTGTTATAATAAGAGAGCAATGGACTGACGGGCATTTCTTTGAACTTCGCGTTCGTTAATC
>CALXUY010000093.1 GCA_944391805.1 uncultured Clostridia bacterium | reverse complement strand
TGAATCACAATCATCTCTCCACTCCTGTCAGGCTCTGTTCCGCCCCGCTTCCGGTTCCGGCAGCGCCCCGCCATGCCGGGCGGCAAAGCGGCTCGAGCGTCCGTGCTGCGCGGAGGAAGGGCTCCTGCTGGTGGGGCGCAATGGGAGCCAGCCCCACAACGGGGCATCGATTTGCATTTATTATACCATTTTCTTGCGAAATTGTCAACGGGATTTGAGATATTTGTGAAATGATGTACCGCCCGGTCAAGCTGTCAGCCATTTTCACAACGCCGGGAGGCAGCCGGAGGGCTTGGGCGCAGGAATCGCGTGCTTCGCCATGGATCCGGATCGGTCTCGGCACGGAATGATTCCCGATCTGCCGCCAGAACAAACAACAATCGCCCGCGCATGTTCCATGGCGGACGATTGTTCCTCTATATCCGGCAAACGGGCCGGAAGCCTGAATACCGGTCAGCTTTCCCTCCCTGCGTTTTTGGAAATCCATTGGCGCATCAAAAGCATGAGACTGTCCAAATCGGGAATTCTGCTCAGCCGGACCGTATTCTCGGCGTCACTGTTCACAGCCAGCATAAAAATGCGCTTGCAATCGATCTGAAAGGCAAATTCACCCTCATCCCCGCCAATGCAAATGTCGATCGTGTCAGCGGCCTCATTCATGTCCAGTTGCATAAGCGCCCCCAATTCGTCCAGCCTCCGCTCCAATACGCCGGACTCGCAGGCAGACCAGATATCCTTCCACAGACCTTCACGGGTCGTACTGTTCTGCTCCGTATCTGCGGTAGACTGCTCTGCCGACTCCGGAAAAATCAGCATCCGTTTGCGCATGGCTTTGAGCCTCCACAGCAGCCACAGCCCGGCGTCAGGCACCCGAACCCGGAAATTGTCTCCATACAATATGACGCTGGAGCATGCGCGGTTCTCGGAAATGCGCTCGGTTTTCCGGATGTCCGCATACAGCATACTTCCGTCACAGCCTTCCGCCACCTTTGTACAGCGGGAAAATTTGCGTGTCTCCTCCACCCGCGCGCCGAAAAAGTACAGCCGATCCAGCGTGAGAACGCACCGGACCGTCCGGGAACGAAACGCCGTCAAGCCAAAAGCAAGCAGCACACCCAGTCCCATGGAATAAAAA
This sequence comes from uncultured Clostridia bacterium, assembly GCA_944391805.1. Taxonomy (GTDB): domain Bacteria; phylum Bacillota; class Clostridia; order Oscillospirales; family CAG-272; genus UMGS1865. The sequence continues at coordinate 73,543 of CALXUY010000093.1, read as the reverse complement.
ATGGCGTAAATTCCAAACGAGGCGCGCATGACGATGGGAAACGGGAGAAGGAAGAACAGGCATTCCGCCAGCCAGAAAACAAAGAAGCCAAAGAATTTGTAAAAGCTCTGCTCTCTGATTTTGATTCCCCTGATTGGCTGGTCGCCGATTGTTTTTGAAAGCATATCCAACCTCCGGCTGCAGTTTCCGGCTGTGCGGCGGATTCTGCGGCACAGGAAAATTCTGCTTTATCAAAATTCAAAGACAGCGTATGGGCAGACTTGAACTCTGCACAAACGCCGTCTGCCATGCTTGCGTATGCTTTTGTCTGCGTCCGGCGCTCCTGCAATTTCCTCTCGGAATTTGCGGTGAGCTTCCGCGAACCCGGTCGCTCTTGCGACAAACAGGAGTGCCACGCAGGGCGGCACTCCTGTTTGTGGTACGGGCGACAGGACTTGAACCTGCACGAATGAACATAAGATCCTAAATCTTACGCGTCTGCCAATTCCGCCACGCCCGCGAAGTGGGCGTGGCGGAATTTTTTCGCACACACCCTTGATTTGGGCATAGAAAAAATTTCTTTGCACACACCTTTGATGTGGGCACGGTGAATTTTTCTGCACACCCTTGAGATGCCGGAAGCACTTGCGCTCCCGCAGCCGGTAACGCCTGAAGCGTCCGTCATCGGCTCTGACGCTATTGTATCATGAATGCGGAAAAATGTCAAGAGTTTTTTGAAAACGGCAGCTACATATCGTTTCCGTGCGGAGCCTCCGTCGCCAAGCCGCGAAAAAAAGTTCCCTGCAACTGCAAAAATTCCCGCAAAGTCATTTACAAACCGCCTTCCTCATGCTATAATATTTGTAGAATGCACCCCGGTCGGACGCAGCCCTGCTGCCTGCCGCCCGGCATGACGCAAAAAAGAAATGGAACGGTACCGAATATGTCAACTCAAATCAGTAATCAAATACAGGATCTGGTGGAGTATGCCGTCCGCGCAGGGCTTGCAGACCCGCTGGATCGTGTTTTTTTCATCAACCGGCTGATGGAAGCGCTCCGACAGACCGACTTTGCACCGGACCGCGAGCCGGACGCCTCGCGTCCGCTCGAGGAACTGCTGGGAGCCCTGTGCGACTATGCCGCCGAGACCCGTATCATCCCGGACAACAGCGTGACGCAGCGCGATCTGTTTGACACCCGGCTGATGGGGCTGCTGACCCCGCTCCCCAGTACGGTGATCCGGGAATTCAACCGGCTCTACGCACAGTCTCCACAAAAAGCCACCGATTATTTCTACGCGTTGAGCTGCCATTCGGACTATATCCGTACATATCGGGTCAAAAAGGACCTCAAGTGGATTTATGAGGGCAAATACGGCGCGCTGGACATCACCATCAACCTCTCCAAGCCCGAAAAGGATCCCAAGGCCATCGCCGCGGCCAAGCGGCAGAAGCAATCGGGCTACCCCAAGTGCGCGCTCTGCCGCGAGAACGAGGGCTTTGCCGGCAGTCTGACCCAGCCCGCAAGGCAGTCCCACCGCGTCATTCCCATCACCATGGCGGGGCAGCCGTGGTATCTGCAATATTCCCCTTATGTCTACTACAACGAGCACTGCATTGCCCTCTCTGCCCTTCACACCCCGATGAAAATCGACCGGGACGCTTTTGTCAAGCTGCTGGATTTCATCACTCTGTTCCCCCACTATTTTCTCGGCTCCAACGCCGACCTGCCGATTGTGGGCGGCTCAATTCTCACGCACGACCACATGCAGGGCGGGCGTTACTGCTTTGCGATGGAGCGCGCCGGCATCGAAATTCCGCTGACATTCGCAGGCTTTGACAGCGTGCACGCCGGCATTGTGCATTGGCCGCTCTCGGTCATCCGGCTGACAAGCCCCGACCGGGATGCGCTGACCGAACTGGCCGACCGCATTCTCGGCGCATGGAGAGGATATTCCGACCCTGCCGCGCAGGTGCTGGCCGAAACCGACGGGGAGCCGCACAACACCATCACTCCGATTGCCCGGCGCCGGGGTGAGGATTATGAGCTGGACCTGGTTTTGCGCAACAATCTCACAACGGCCGAGCACCCGCTTGGGCTGTATCACCCGCATGCGGATAAGCACAACATCAAAAAGGAAAATATCGGTCTGATCGAGGTGATGGGACTTGCGGTGCTGCCTTCCCGGCTGAAAACCGAAATGAGCCTGCTTGCCGACTGCCTCGTACAGGGAAAAGACCCCGCCGCGCAGGAGGAAACCGCCAAGCATGCGGCATGGGCCGCGCGCTTTGCCGACCGGTATCATTTTACACAGGAAAACGCGACGGAGCTCCTGCACAGAGAGATCGGCCGTACCTTTGAGGAGGTGCTCGAGGACGCCGGCGTTTACAAATGTACCCCCGAGGGCCGCGCAGCCTTCCTGCGCTTTGTCGATACAGTGGGAGCCACGACATGACCGGACCCGATTGGAAGAAAACCGGCTGGAACATTGCGCTGCTTTCGGTTGGGGTTCTGGTGCTGGTCGCGCTTATTCTCAACCTTGCGCAGGGCGGCCTGTGGGTGGTATCCGGCATGAGCGGAAAAAGCGCCTACGAGCTGGCCGTGGAAAACGGATTCCAGGGCTCGCTTCAGGAGTGGCTGGATTCGCTTGCCGGAGCCGACGGGCAGAACGGGACCAACGGCGCCGACGGTTCGGACGGACAGAACGGGAAAAGCGCCTACGAGCTGGCAGTGGAGAACGGCTTCCGCGGCTCGCTTCAGGAATGGCTGCTCTCGCTTTCCTTCGGAGAGGACGGCGAGGATGGGAAGGACGGCATCGACGGAGAAAACGGCAAGGACGGGGCCGACGGAGAGGACGGTGCCGACGGTGTTGGCATCCGCAGCGTCTACATCGACGGGCAAGGACACCTGATTGTGGTGCTGACCGACGGCTCTGTCATCGACGCCGGGGCGGTTGGCAGTCTGCCGCAGACCGAGCCCTCGGATTTCGAGAAGGCACAGCAGGAGGGGTACACAGGCACCCTGCACGAGTGGCTCTGCTCCTACAACGACGGCAGCCGGGGAACCTCGGTATCCGACATCACAAAAAGCAGTGAAGGCCGCCTGATTGTCACGCTTTCGGACGGCTCCGAGCTGGACGCGGGCGCCGCGCCGGCCGACGGCTTCATCTCCCAAACGGTGGACGCCGAAGGCTTCCGTCCGCGCTTTGAGATGGTGGTGATGAACGATGAGGCCTCTGCGCTCAATCTCCGGGAAAAGCCGAACGACACCGACTCCGCATCGGTTACCATTGTCAACGCCGGAGACGAGCTGGTGTGTATCGGCTCCGCCGAGCTGGAGGGCGAGCTGTTCTATCGGTTTTATCATGCCAGCTCAGGCCGGAGCTGCTATGCCAAGGCCAAATATTTTGACCTGAAATATGATTACCGCACTGCGGAGGCAGGTCTGAATCTGCCGGACAGGCTGGTACTCACGGCCGGGGAGCCGTTCCGGTTTGTCACTGAGGAGATCATGCCTTGGGCGGATGATTCCTACCGGCTCGAATATACCTACTCGGGCACGTCTCACCTGTTGGAAACGGAGGACGGGGTGGGTGTTTCGCTCACCGCACGCTTCCGGGACGGCAGCGCGGATGCGTCTCATGCCGATGAGAACGAGACGCTGACCGTCACACTCTGGCGCACCACACCGCAGGGACAGCTCCTGCTGCAAACCGCAAGCATTGCCGTAACCGTGGCGCCGCCTGCCGTGCTGCCCGACCTCTCCGGTCTGTTCATCGGGGACAGCCGCATCGCCTCGGGATGTCTGTTGGAGTCGCTGCAATCGCTGGTCGGGGAGACGGCCAATCTCCGTCTGCTGGGCACCCTGCAGAACGAGGCCGGCCTTGCCCATGAGGCAAGGGGCGGGTGGAAGGCCGAAAACTACTGGAAAACGCAGCATATCGGTGACGTTATCAACCCATTTTACAATCCGGACACGGAATGCTTCGATTTTTCCTACTACATGGCGGCAAACTACCCGGACGAAACGCCGGATTTTGTGGTGCTCTGGCTGGGAGCGAACGACCAATTCACGCGCGCGTCGGTGGAATATCTGAAGCAGATAGAGGCCTCGATTCACGCCTATGATCCGGACATTGCCGTGCTGGTGATGACCGAATATATTGCTCCGGCGGGGGATACCGCCTACTTTGCGGACCGGCACCGCCGCGCACAGTTTGCCTATTTCGGCCTGCAGAAGGATGCCTTTGCCGGACGGGAGGAGCAGCGCGTATATCTCCTGCCGAACCTATTGTGTGCGGGATCCTGGCAGAGGACGAGGGGGGCAGCCTCACGCTTGCCGACACGGTGCATTTGGGCGATGCGGGATACCGGAGACAGGCACAGGTTCTCCGCACCTATCTTGGTTGGCTGTTCTGTGAATGACGATGAATAAAGAAAGGAAGCAAGCACGATGAAAAAGAACCTCAGAAGCTGCATGGAGCAGCAGGATTTCGGAGAGCCGGAATGCCTTTTGGATATGAACGATTACGAGATGATCACGGCCAGCGGCCTGACGCCCGACCTGCGCCACAAAAAAACGGCGCACATGAGTGCCGCGTGGAGCTTTGCACAGACCACTCGCGTCCGTATTCCGCTGGCGGTTTCCGATCTCTCGGGCTACCGCTGGCTCACCTTCTCGGTATTTGCCGTGTCCGGGCAGGGCGGCTCCTTTCAGCTCCGCTTTGAGAGCGACGCGGAGGATGGGGGCGAGGCTGGCTATGTCTGCACGCTGCCGGTCTGCCGGAACGGTTGGAACGATTATCGTGTGGAGCTTCCGTTCCTGCGGGCATACAAAAATGCCGCGGGGTGGGATCGTCTCCGCGCGCTGGTGCTCGACTGCGCGGCCGGCGGGCAGGCCAACCGCACCGAAACCGTACTCTGCCTCGACAGTCTGTTTGTCTGGGAGGAGTCGGCCCCGCAGATCTATGTGCGTATGCCCGAGCTGAAGGGGGCGGCTGCCTTTACGCGGACCGGAGCCTATGCCATTGTCAACCGCCGCAGGGTTCCGATCGCCCCCGACGCCGACCCGGAGGCCCGCCCGTTTGAGGCCGGAGGGCTGCTCTGGCTCCCGATGGCTCCGGTGGCGGCCGCCATTGCGCACAAGGCTGTAGTGGACAACAAGGCTTACACGCTCTCCTTCACCTATCGCCGCCGGAAGTTTGTATTCTATGGCAATTCCGACCGCTATCTCGTGGACGGTGAGGAGCAAACCCTGCCGTTCCATGTCGCCGTGCGTGCGGGAACACTGTTCTTCCCTGCCAACTATCTGCGTGAGTTTTTCCACTGGCGTCAGCTTTACACCGACCCGATCGGTGTGGTTGTGCTCTCCAATCGCAAAAATGTGTTTGAGAGCGGTCGGGACGACCCGATTCTCTGGCAGCTCAATGCCGAGATGACCTTTGTGCAGCCTACGGGCGAGGAGATTCTTGAGGATCTGCACCGCAAAATTTCCAACCCGAACAAGGGCAGGCTGCTGCTCTCCCCGGAGGAATGGATGCAGCTCCGCCGGGCTGCCAAGGCTGAAAATGAGCCGAAGGAGCTGCTCCGGGGGCTCAAAGAGCAATACGGCTCATCCTCGGAGGCCTTCCGCGCCGCGCCGGTGTTTGCGGACGGCGCGGGAGAGGGGCAGTCGCTGGGGGATGGCATTGCCCTCGCTGCCGGCCGCATCTGCGGCTTTGCCGCGCTCTACCGTCTGACCGGCGATAAGCAGTATGCCGAGCGCACCGCTGCCGAGCAGGAGGCGCTGGCCTCACTTTCGGACTGGGATGCCGAGCACAATATGCTGCATGCCGCCACCGCGGGGCTTGCCATGGCACTGGGCTACGACTGGTGCCACCATGTGTGGAGTGAGGCGAGGAAAGCGGTGCTGGAGCGCGCAATGCTGCGCTACGTCATGCGGCCGGGTGTGAACGCCTACAACGGCAGGGGACGGATGTGGCGGAGCGGCGGCGCCGAAGCCGCGCAGATCAACTGCGGTCTGACCGCCGCGGCGCTGGCGCTGGCCGACGTGTATCCCGAAACCGCACTGCGCATCCTGCGCCACAGCCTGCGCAGCGCGCAGGCCTGCATGGAATCCTATTCGCCGGACGGCGGATATGCCGAGGGCATGGAGGCATGGGAAAAGGGCACCCGCGCGCTGGTGCTGCTGATTGCCATGCTGCAGAGCGCCTGCGGAAAGGACTACGGTCTGCCGGCTTCTCCCGGCTTTTCGGCTACCGTGCTGTTTGCCGTGTCGGCCGAGACCGCAAACGGCGCATGGAATTACCATAGCTGCCCTGCCCTACCCGTGGATACGGCAATATTCGGCTGGTTCAGCCGTCAGTTCGGCAACCCAGTGCCCGCGTGGCTCCGCCGGCAGGAAGTGCTTTCGGGCAGAAAGACGCCGGATGTGCTGGATCTCGTCTTTTATTCGCCCGTCAGCCCCGAGCTGACGCCCGAGCTTCCGCTCGACTCGGTCTATCGGAAGGCCGGGCTTGCCATGCTCCGCTCGGGCTGGGGACAGGAGGACACCTTCCTCGGCCTGCACGGCGGCAGCAACCACGAGGTGGGGGGCGAGCTGGATGCAGGCAGCTTCCTTTTGGAAATGGGAGGAGAGCGCTTTTTTGCCGAGACCGGCGGGGACGAGCGGCTCCCGCTCATGCTTCGCCGCCGCGCAGAGGGCCAGAACACCCTGGTCGTCGCGCCGACTGAGATGCCTTTGCCCGATCAGAACCCGGACGCGGTCGCGCAGATTCTCGAGGCGCGCAGTGCGCCCGAGCGCGCCTATGCCGTGCTGGATATGAGCACCACGAATGACGCCATCCTGCGCGGCAAACGGGGCATTCTGCTCACGGCCGACCGCACCATTGCCGTGGTGCAGGACGAGCTGGTACTCGATGCGCCGGCAGAGGTGGTGTGGAGTGCCTACACCCGCGCCGCGGTACAATATGCGGGTGCGCGCACGCTGCTGCTCGCACAGAACGGCAAGACACTGCTCTGTAAGCTCTGCGGCGCCGGAAACGCCCACTTTGAGCTGACGCCGGTGGAGGACACCGGATGGCTGCACGTCACCGTTCGTGCCGCAGTGCAGGAACGCCTGCGCATGGCAGTGGCCTGCAGGCTCTACCGTGAGGGCACCGACAGCAGAAGCGATCGGATTTATGAGTGCCGTCCGATGAGCGGCTGGTCGCTCTGATCGGGTTCTCCCCGCATTCCCGGAACAACCAAACAGACAAACGCCCCGCACTGTGCACACACAGTGCGGGGCGTTTGCGCTGTTACAAATATCATTGCTGCATTTGCTGCCAAATGTGCGCGCGTGCAGGCGGGCCGGGGCAATCCGCGCCGGAAAAAACGGCAATGCGCCGCAGGCGCTCCGCTTCCCGCGGGATAAACTTTACCGGCCGCTTACACCGGCACGTCGAAGCGGGTTTCAATCAGCTTTCGCGCACCGGACGGGGAATAAACCCAATCCGAAAGGTGCGGAGTGGTAACCGGATCGATGTAATAGATCAGCTTTTTTGGGGCGGGAGTACAGTTGCCCGCGTCGATGAGCACCAGCTTGATCTTCATGCGCTCCGGCACAATGCTTTTGACATACACAGCCGCGCCCTTTCCGATCATTGCGCGCAGCTCGGCGGCATGCTCCTCCGAGCGGATCTCCGCCAGCCCCGCGAGGTTCGGAGTCAGCTCCACAAACACGCCGTAGCTCTCCACGCTCCGGATGATACCGGTCACGGTCTGGCCTGCCTCGAACCGTGCGGCATTTTCCTCCCAGGTGCCGAGCAGCTCGCGCAGGGTCGCGTAAATCCGTCCGGTTTCGCGGTCGGTCGCTTTGACCGCAACGGTCAGCGACATCCCGCAGGAAAGCCTGTCGCGCGGGTGCGCTATGCGGGAGACCGATATGCAGTCCACCGAAAGCAGAGAGGAAATTCCGCAGCCGATGTCAAGAAAGGCGCCAAAGCTCTCCAGATGCGTGACCTTTGCCGGGATCAGATCCCCCGGGCGAAGCGCCGAGAGATACTGCCGCACACAGTCCTCCTGCGCCAGACGACGGGAAAGACGTGCGATCAGCTCGCCGTTCTGCTTTTCCAGCGACAGTATGCGGACCGCAACCGGCTTACCCACGCGCGAGACAATGGCAATGTCCTTTCTGCTCTCCCCCGCGCGGCAGAGCAGTGCCTCCTGCGGCTCCAGAATGCCGTGCGCGCATTGCAGATCCACATGCAGGCGCAGGCTGCTGTCACAAACCGTGGCGATTCCTTCCACGATGCTTCCCGAAAGCATGGCGCGCTCCAGCCCTGCCGGGGATGCGAGAAAATCCCGGTTCCCCTGTGTTCCGTACAGTTCTCCCTCCGGTTTGAACGAAGTCATCATTTTGCTTCAATCCTTTCTTTTTCCCATAGTCGGGCGTTTGATTCATATGTATGTGTCTTTGTGGGAAAATATACCGGAATCAATGCAGGTTTTTCCTGAAAAACTATTTGACAGAGAAATCGGAAAAAAGGAGAGAACCGGAATGCTGGAGCTGTGCGGAGACTACCGGGAAAATGTGCGCCGGACCGATGCGGCGCTGCGGGTCAGTGAAAATTTTGACATCATCAAAAAGCCCCTGGTTCTGGGAAAGCAGGAGCTGACGCTCTATTTCATCGACGGCTTTGTGGACAGCAGCCTGATGGAAAAGCTGATGATCTACTTTTTGTCACTCGGGGGACTCGGAGAGCCGGAGCAGCGGGACGGAAAAAGCTGCGCGGAGTACTTCGCCAATCACCATGTGCCCTTTGTGGAGGCCGAGGTTTCCTCCAACCCGCAGACCATGGTGCAGATGCTGCTCTCGGGAGCGTCGCTGCTGCTCGGTGAGACCTTCGGCCCCTTTGCGCTGATCATCGACGCCAGAGGCTACCCCACCCGCTCGGTGGAGGAGCCGCAGAACGACCGTGTGATGCTCGGCCCCCGGGACGGCTTTGTGGAAACGCTGATCTTCAATACCGCACTGATCCGCCGGCGGATTCGGGACACCGCGCTGACCATGCGCTATCTGACGGTGGGAAAGAAAAGCCGCACCGATGTGGTGCTCTGCTTTATGGAGGGACAGGCCGACTCCCGCTATGTGCAGTATCTCGACCGCCGCCTGCGGGAGCTGGAGCCAAGCTCGCTGACCATGGGGCATGAGTCGCTCGCTGAGCTGCTGATTCACCGCAAATGGTACAATCCGTTCCCCAAAATCCGGTATACCGAGCGGCCCGACGCGGCAGCCGCACAGCTTCTGGAGGGCAGCGTGCTGGTGCTGTGCGACAATTCGCCCGAGGTAATGATTCTCCCCACCTCCATCTTCGATTTTCTGCAGGAAACCAACGATTTTTATATCCCGCCTCTGACCGGAACCTATATCCGCGTGCTGCGGCATCTGGTGTTCTGGGCAACCCTGTTCCTCACACCGGTCTGGCTGCTGTTTGTCAACCACCCCGAGCTGGTGCCCGGGTGGCTGGCCTTCTGTCTGCCGCAGGAGCCGGGGGCCATCCCCATATTCGCCCAACTGCTTGTGGTCGAGCTGGTGATTGACGGCCTGCGCATGGCCTCCATGAACACGCCGGACATGCTTTCCAACTCGCTCTCGGTTGTCAGCGGTCTGATTCTCGGGGACTTTGCCATCGGCATGGGCTGGCTCACACCTGAGGTGCTGGTGTTTATGGCCTTTGTCGCCATTTCCAACTTCACACAGCGCAGCTATGAGCTGGGATACGCCTTCAAATTCCTGCGCATGGGGCTGCTGGTTCTGGTGCAGCTCTTCGGTCTGATCGGACTTTGTGCCGGCGTGGTCGGAATCCTCATTCTGCTGGTCACAAACAAAACCGTCAACGGCAAGCACTCTTATTTTTACCCGCTGATTCCGTTCAACGGCCGTGCATTGCTCTCGCTGTTTGTCCGACTCAAAAAATCCACCCCGAAAAAAGGCGCAAAGCCTGCTGACGGAGCGGAAACGGAAAAATGAATACATGAGGCACAGCAGACCGCCGGAATGGGTCTGCTGTGCCTCATGTGATAAAGATGGAGCCGGCGCGCGATGCGATGCCCGATACGTTGAACCCAACAACAGGACAGTGTGCGGGAATATCCCCAAATCCGGCAGGCGGGCGGCTCCGTACCTGTGCGTTTCACCGGCATCGACCGGAGCAGAAGACCCCGCCGGACAGGCCGGGGCGCCGGTCACCTCCGGGACAGAAGCTCCAGAAGCGTGACCCTTCCGAAAGCGCCTGCCCAATCCGAGGAAAAGCCGGCAATCGACTTGTCGGTGGCCGGATGCGCCAGCAGCCGGCGCATCACCTCCGGTGCAATTGTGGCCGCGTGAGAGCCTGCGAGCGCGGCGTCCAGCACCTCTCTGGCGGTTTTGAAGCTCGCGGACAGTATCTCGGTCCTGCTCCCGGCAGAGGCAAACACAGCGGCAATATCGGCAACCATGTCTATGCCGCTCTCGCAGAGATTCTCAAGCCTGCTGACATACGGCGCGACGTAAGCCGCCCCGGCATTGGAGGCAAGCAGTGCCTGCGCGGCGCTCAGAACGGCTGTAACGGTCACGCCGCAGCCCTGCCCGCTCAGGGTCATCACCGCCCGCAGGCCCTGGTCGGTGGCCGGAATTTTGACATACGTATGCGCGCCGAGGAATGCGGCAATCGCCTTTGCCTCCTCCACCATGCGCGCATATTCGGTTTCCACGACCTGCACATGCAGCTCCTTCTCGGCTCCGATCTCCTCCCGGATGGCACGCAGCAGCGCCAGTACGTCTCCCCCCTCCCTGGCAAGGATGCTCGGGTTTGTGGTAACGCCCGCAATCGGATAGTAAGTGTTGAAATAACGGATCTCGTTCAGATCGGCTGTATCCAGTATCAGCTTCATGTCATCTCTCCTGCTGCAGGGTGTAGTGTACGTCGAAGGCCTTTTCCTCATCGGTGAACTTGTGCAGCGTGTTGATGACCTCTCCGTTGTTCCATTTGCGGTCGCCCACATCCTCGGTGGTGCCCATAACCGTGATGTTGAGCTGGCGGCGGCGTGCTCTGACCTGATCCCAGTCGATAAAGTAGATGTGCGCGAACTCTCCGCCGTCCAACACGCCGTCTTTAATGGTCATGGTCTCGCTCCGCCCGAAAAAGTCCGAGCGCAGATGTCCGTCGGTATTCATACTGGTAAAATCGCCCGGCTCGTTGACATACCGGCCGAACTGCGCATGAATCGGCCCCGGATGGCGGTATTGGTGCTCTTCCCGGAAGTCGGGCACCAGCTTGCGCATGATGTCCAGCAGATCGTGCTGCAAAAACTCCAGATCAAAGCTGTCAATATCATGCGAGCACTCCTGCACCATCACCGAGCAGGTGGTGTGGTGGGAGGCGATGCAGCAGGTCCCGTTTTTCACGCCGGACGCCTGCACAATTTCCAGAACCTCCTTTGAAACATCGTGAAAGGTGGGGATCCATCCCCGGGACTGCAGCTCCAGCTCCTTTTGATATACCTTGAATTCCATTTGTTCTTTCCTCGTTTCTATGTTTTTTTATGACGGACGCGGGTGTTCCGCCCCTTGGCGGGCCTCCCGCAAGCGTTTGCCAACCGCACCGCCCGGATGGATCACGGCAAACGCCTGATTCTGAAAGCCGGTCTCCTCAATGACGGCGGTCTGCAGCGCGTCAAAAACCGCGCAGGTCGCGGCAAAGCTCGCGGTACCCTGACAGTTATATCGGTCGCATTCCCGTGTGACCGACAGCGCGAGCACCACGTCGGATTTTTCGGCCAACGGCGACGCGGCATTTTCGGTCACACCGATGACCTTCACCCCCTTGCTGCGGCAGATGTCCGCAATCGGCAGCAGCTCGTCGGTTTTCCCGCCCCGCGAGACGAGCACCATCACGTCGCCCGACTGCAGAAAGCCCATGCCGCCATGAACGGCCTCCGCCGGAGACAGGAAGCGCGCCGGGCGTTCGACGCAGCACATCAGATGCGCCAGATGGCGGCAGGCGATGCCTGAATGCCCGCATCCCGAGGCGGCGATGCGGGGAGCGTGTGCCAGCAGACCGACCGCGCAGGCAAACGCCTCGCGGCTCTGCACCCGGGCGGTCTGCCGCAGCGAATCCGCCTCAATTTCAAAGGCCTGCATCGCAGCGGCCCAACTGCTCTCCTTCATGCTCCCATCACCTCGTCCCAGGTTTTCCGCAAGGCGTGCAGCAGCTCCTCTGCCGCCGCCTCCGGGTCCGCCGCCCGCATCACCCCGCTGGTGCATCCGGTTGCCTGCGCCCCCGCCCGAATGACCTTTTCCACGTCCTGGGGACAGGAGATTCCCGCGCCCTGCAGCACCATGATCTCGGGATGGATGCTCTGAACGGCCTCGATGGTCTCGCGCACATACCGCAGGTCGCTCGCAACGCCGGTTCCGATCCGGTCGGTCGGCTCCGCCACAATCAGGTTCGGCTCCAGCTCTGCCACCCGGCGCACCTCCTCCACCGAGTCCGCACAGACGATGGTCGCCAGCCCCACCTCGTCCGCCCGGCGGATGGTGGTGCGAAGCGCCTCCATGCTCAGCTTCCTTTCGGCGTGGTTCAGCATGACCCCAACAGCCCCCGCAGACTTGACCGCCTCGGGAAGCACCGCGCCGATGCCCCTGCCGGGCCGGAGCGAATCCATGTGCTGCGCATAGATATGAATTCTCTGCGTGTGCTCGACCAACGCCCGGATGTCGGTATATTGCGGCGTGACAATCACATCCAGATCGTATTTACAGGCAATCCGGTCAATGGCCATGGCCAGCCGCAGCATCCGCTCCCCCCACATATAGCATTTGGGGCCGATCTCAAAAAAGGGTGGCCGGATATGATAATTGCGATACATACATGCTCACCACCTTACAGCTCCAGAATTTCAATGTCCAGAATCCGGCAGAGATTGCGCAGCGGCTCGCGCTGATCGCCGTAAGCAATGATGTAGTGCTGGCAGGCAACCCGCTCGGCAAAGCGCTCCACGTCCGCAATTTCAATTTCCAGCGCCGAGAGCTGGGGGGCCGGCTGCTCCCAGCCGCATTCCTCCCATTTCGGAGGCGTTTTGCCCTCTCCGAGCAGCATCTGCATGACGTATCTGCCCCTCTCGCAGGTCAGCCGGCACATGGTAACGGTACCGGTTCTGACCGGCGAAACATTCAGAATGCCCTGACTGAGCGCGCCGAAGGTAGCGGGAAGCACGGTATAGGCATCGCCGTCGATCATGTCTGCCGCAATGAAGTCGGGCACGCCGGCCAGAACGCTGTGCGCAAAGAACTCATAAAATTCCAGATACCCGCCGAGCTGACCGGTCAGACGACGGATCATGAGCTGCGTGACGGCGCCCAGAGAGTCGTTCTCCGGAATGGTGGGATAACCGTCCTCCGAGAGCAGCATAAAAACCGGCGCCGGGGGGAAGCCGCACAGCTTTTTCATTCCGTCCACATCCTTCAGAGAGAGCGCGCTGTACCCCCGCTCCCCGGCAATCCCGGCTGCGGCGAGGTAATAGCCTGCCGCCTTCATCATAGTCCCCTCGTCGGCGGGCTTGAGGAAATGCCAACGCCCCATTCTGGCTTCCACCACCGATCTTTTTTCGGCCTCCGGAATCCTGTCATATCGCTGCTGCAGCTCCAGCAGCTCGAAGGTTTCAATTTCCACACCGGTTTTCTGTTTGAGAGAGATTCCGTCGTACAGCGTGCCGTACAGGTTCATATCCCGGTAGCCCGCCATGCCGACCTTTGCGTGCAGCAGCTCCCGTGCGGCAGACGCCGCCCGGCAATATGCGGCTACCGCGCCGCTTTTGCACGGTTTTCCCACCACATCATACACATACCGGAAGCGATAGCCGAGCCCCTCAAAGGCTGCGCGCAGTCCGGAGGCACCGGCCTGGTCGGCCGTGGTAACCAGCCGGTCGCCCTCGTACCAGCCGCACAGACCCCAGAGCACCATGGGCAGGTGGCGGTAATGCTCGGTCACCTTGATGACCGCGTGCGCGGGAATCCAGCCCGCAACACAGACGACCAGCGCATCAAACGGCTCGCGCTTCAGCTCTGCCACAGCGTGCGCAATCTGCGTCTCCCCCTCATCATCCGCAATGGGGTAAACCGACAGCAGCTCCAGCCCCTCAGCCCGGAGCGCTGCCTCGGCTGCGGCGCACTTCCGGGCGACCACCTCCACCGGGGTGTTTACTTCTCCGAATCCAACAAAACCGATTCTTGACATACTCTATCTCCTTTTCCAAATGAGCCAAATGCTCGTAATTCTCTGTTTTGCCGTTGGCGTCTCATCGCCCTCGCACAGTCGGTTCGTTCATCGATTTTCTGCCGTATACATCGGAAAGCCGCGCACAGGTCTTGTGCCCTTCGACCCATTCTGAACAGCAACCGTGCCGACAGAAGCCGATGCGCCCGCATGATTACAGGCTGAGCTGATCGATCCACCCGTCGAGCGAAAGAAAGCGCCTGTACGCCTGCTCATACTGCTCACCCGACGGCCGGAAGGTCCCGCTGATGCAAACCAGCTTCCGGGCCGCCTCGGCAACGGAGGCAAAATCCCCCACGCCGACCGCCGCCAGAATGGCCGTGCCGAGGCAGGCGGTTTCGCTCTCCGCAACCGTATGCAGCTCTTTTCCCGTTACATCCGCCTTGATCTGCGCCCAGAGCCGGCTGTTTGCCCCTCCTCCGGTGATGCGGATCCCCCGGATCGACGACATTCCGCCAATGTATTCGATATTCTGCCGCAGAATGAACGCGACCGACTCCATGATGGCCCGCGCAAAATGCGCCCGGGTATGCGACAGATGAACTCCGGCGAACACCGCCCGCGCGTCCGGCCGGTATCTGGGCATGGTGGCGCCGCAGAGATAGGGCAAGGCCGTGAGCCCATCGCACCCTGCCGGGATATTTTCCGCCAGCGCGTCCAGCTCGTCAAAGCGGTACTGCTCCGCGAACGAATCGCGGAACCATTTGAGCGCCATTCCCGCGGTGGACGACCACAGAATGCGGCAGTACTGCCCCGGTATGGCGTGCACATGACAGGGGACAATGCTGTCCTCACGGTAGGGCGGAATCCGGTCGGTCATGCTGCAGATCGCCATTGTGGTGCCGGTCATTTCGCTGATTTCGCTCCCGTCGCACACACCGGCTCCGATCATGCCGGCAATCTGATCCAACGCTCCGGCCACCACCGGCACACCCCGGTAATGGCCGACCGGCGCAGCGCTCGGCACCAGCCGGGGGAGCTGCTCCGGCCGGACTCCGATCAGCTCCAGCATCTCCGTCCACCACTGTCCGGCTCGGATGTCATAATAAATCGAGGAGGACTGAATGGTCGGCTCTGTCACAAATTTTTCAGTCAGGCGGAACAGAATCCAGTCCTCCAGCAGAAAAATTTTCTCTGTGCGGTCAAAAATCTCCGGCCGGTGCCGGCGGAACCAAAGCAGCTTGCAGGCCGGCCAGGCGGCGGTGATTTCGGGCTGCCCGGTCACCTCGTAAACCCGCCTCGTACCAAAATGTGCCCGGATCTCCTTGGCCTCCTGCGCGGCGCGGTTATCCAGCCAGACCACTGCGGGATACAACGCCCTGCCCTCACGATCGGCCAGAATCAGCGTCTCCCCCTGTGTATCCACCGAGATGGCCGCCGCAGTACCGCATTCCTCGGTCAGTTCGGCAATTGCCTGCTCGCACATCCGGATATACTGCTCGGGGTCCGCCTCCACAAAGCCGGTTTTCGGATCCGTATCCAACGGATACTGGATGCAGCGCAAGCCGAGCCGCCGTCCGTTTTCGTCAAACGAAGCCGCCTTGAGTGAGGTTGTTCCGATATCAATCCCGATGTATCTTTTCTCGTGATTTTCTTTCATCCTCTTATCCTTATGTTTTATTTTTGTTTTTATTTCGTTTTCTTTTATATTTTACACCATATTGATTGAAATGTCAAGAGTTTTTTATCAAATCAGTGATCATTTATTTTCACAGATGATTCTCAATTGCAAAAATATATTAGAAAAAACTGGTTTTACATAATTTTTCTAAATGCCTTGCATTTTACTTTCGTTTGTGATATAATTATAGTATATTCTGGTTTATTGAGGAGAGCCTCATCCTCCAGCATGGCAAAAACGGCGGTCGGGAATTTGCCGGCGGAGAGGCTTTTCCCCATCCGGGAGCCTACATGAACGAATGTCTTCGTCCCGAAAGCAAGGGATAGCCTGTGCAGGCAATAACCGAAAGAAAAAGCAAAACAGGAAGGTGCATCAAATGACAATCAGTGCGGAAGAAAGACGGGAAAGCATCATCAAGGCCGTTCAGCAGCAAGGCAAGGTGAGGGTTGCGGACCTGAGCCGGGAGTTCGGAATATCGGAGGTCACGATCCGGAACGACCTGGAGCTGCTGGAAACGCAAGGCCTGCTCAATCGTGTTCACGGGGGAGCGATCATGGGCAATCCCTTTTATGGGAGCATGAACCTGAATGAGCGCTACAACACCAATGTGGAAGCCAAAAAGGCGGTGGCCGAAAAAGTTGCCGAACTGGTGGAGGACAACGACACCATTATGATGAACGCCGGCACCACGCTGACATATGTGCTGCACGCTCTGCAGGAAAAAAAGAATATCAGCATTGTGACCAACTCCATACAAAACGCCAACGAGATCAACACGTCCCCCTCCTTCAATGTGACTCTGCTGGGCGGCCAGATTGACTCGCGCTATCAGTTCACCTACGGGCATGACACCATCTGCCAGCTCGAAAACTATCATGCAAACAAATGCATCCTATCGCTGGACGGCATCAATCTCTCCTACGGGCTGTCGCTCTATTATGCGAACGAGGCTTCCACCATTCGCAAAATGATGGAGCTTTCGGGAACGGTCATCGTCGCCGCGGACAGCTCAAAGCTCGGCAAAAGCACCTTTACCAAAATTGCGCCGGTCTCTCAGATGGACATTCTGGTCACCAGCCGCTCCGACAAAGCCGAGGAAATTCAGGCCCTGAAGGACGAGGGGATTCTGGTTTATGAGGCTTGATTCCATACGCAAAATTGTCATCGCGCCGGATTCCTTCAAGGGCAGCATTTCGGCGCATGACGCCGCCGAGGCCATTCGCGTCGGGCTGCTGCAGGGCTGGGGCGGCGCCGGAACGGCGCCCGAGCTGCTCTGCCTCCCCATCGCCGACGGGGGAGAGGGAACCCTCGATGCACTGGTTGCGCCGGAGCACAGAATCAGCGTGACCGTCACAGGGCCGGACGGCGCGCCATGCCATGCGCAATACGGCGGGCTGGGGGACACCGCGGTGATTGAAATGGCCAGCGCCGCCGGGCTGACCCTGATTCCTCAAGCCTGCAGATCCGCTGCGAAAGCGACCACCTACGGGGTCGGAGAGCTGATCCGCCACGCCATCCGCCGCGGATACCGGAGCATTTTGCTGACGGTGGGCGGGAGCGCCACCAATGACGGCGGCTGCGGAATGCTCGCCGCACTGGGTGCGGAGTTCCGGGATGCCCGCGGACACACGTTTTTGCCGACCGGCGGTACTCTCTCGGAAATTGCCGCAATCGAGCTTGCCGGGCTGGATCCGCTGCTCTCTCAATGCCGCTTCACCGTAGCCGCGGATGTGCGCAATCCCCTGTGCGGCGAAACCGGCGCAACCCGCATCTATGCCCGGCAAAAAGGCGCGGCCGACCGGGAGCTGGACGAAATGGAACGCGGAATGAAGCACTACGCCGACCTGCTCTGCTCGCTTTGCGGCAGACCTGTTGCCGACATAGAGGGCTGCGGCGCCGGCGGCGGGCTGGCCGCTCCGCTGCTTGCATTTGCCGATACCGAAATCCGCTCCGGCATTGAAGCCGTACTGAGTACGCTTCACTTTGACCAAGCGCTGCAGGGAGCCGGTCTCGTGATCACCGGGGAGGGAAAAATAGACCGGCAGAGCCTGTTCGGCAAGGCCATCAGCGGTGTGGCAAAAGCCGCAGGCGCCCGCGGCATACCGGTGTATTGCTTTGTCGGATGCATGGGAGACGACAAAAATCAACTGCTGTCCATGGGCGTTCGGGACATCCTCGCCATCTCCGACTATGCGGATTCGCCGGAGGACTCCATGCGCCGTGCGGGCGAGCTGCTGCGAAGCATGGCGGCCGATTTTGCCTCCCGCATCTGCGGCATATAGGCAATGCCGCGCCATTCATGGCAGCTTTCCGCAGGAATACCGGATGGAACGGCACCGCCGATCATCGCCGGATGACTCCAAAAGGGCTGGCGCAAGTACGGAAGCATGCTTGCGTCAGCTCCTTTTGCTTTTGCGTCCGCACGGAATGGCCGCTCCGCCGTACCGCAGCATGCGTGCAGATCCTGCCCTGCGGCACAGTCAGGTTCTTTGACGGATCATACCGGCAGAGCGCCGGCAACGGCTCCGGCGCATGTCCAAGCCGGGCGGCGTGTGCGGATTCATGCGCGGAACAGCTCGTCGATCAGCTCCAGCGTGCGTTCCACCAGCAATCTGCCTCCCTCATGCCCCACGTGTCCGCTGGAAACATACGCCGAGTAGTGACCGCCCTGCTCGGCCTTTTCGGTTGGCAGATAACCCTTGGAATCGCACGCAAGCTGAACCAGAAAGCTCTGGGCCGACACGCTTCTGGCACGGATGACATTGGCATAATCCAAAAACAGCTCAAACGGGCTGGTGGCAAAGGCAACGTCCCCCAGGCGGATGACATGGATCTCACACGGCACAAGGCTCTCTCTTTGCTGCCGGTCAAACCGGGCGGCCACACCGGCATACACATGCATGGCGGCGCTGTCAACGAAGCTGACCTCCCTTCCCCGTCGTTCCGCCGCGAATCGGGCGAGCATTTGCCGAGCCTCCCGGTTTTCCTCCTCGCTGACCCGACGGAGCGGCAGCTCCAGCGTCAGCGCGCGGTGCCGCAGCTCCGCCTCCGCAGACAACCGCCCGGCCTCTCCGAGCACCGCCAGAATTTCACTTGCGATGCGCCGGCCGATGGTCCATGTTCCCTGCACATCGTACATCGAAGGATCGGCGCGGCGCAGCGGCGGATTCTGCCGGACGACATTCGGGTCCTCAATCGGGCTTTCCGGCTCCACCCAGCGCACCAGATCCCGCGGGCACTGGTCGCCGGCCGGCGCGCAGAGCGCGAGAACGCGGAAATCCTCCCCCAGCTCCCGGCGGAGCAGAATTTTGACCTTCCCCCAGAAATCCGACGAGACCAGATACCGCTGCTCCAATACCTGTGCCGGGCAGGAGAGGTTGACAACGGCGCCGGTCGGCCTTCGGCTCTTGTCGTAGGTAAACAGCAGCTCGATTCCGCTGTCGTTTCCGCCCTCCAGCGCGTCAAAATCGCTCCGGTTGGTGTCTCCCCACATTCTGGCGCTTCCGTCCCGATAGCAGACCCGCCGGCACATTCCCACTGCCGCCCGCCCGAAGGCGCAGCGGTAAAGCCCCGGAGCACGCCCGCCCCATGCCTCCCTGACCGCGCGGGTGATGCGCTCTGCCAGAAACACGGTGGCCTCCTCCGGCGAGAGAACATCCTCCCGCGCCGGCGTCGACGCTTCCTCGGTCGGCTCCGCCAAAGCATCCTCTCCGAGGTACTGCCGCAGGGCCTGCAGCCCGGGATCATGCTTTCCCTGATAAACAAAGGATGTGTGCGTATGTGTGGCGGAAATCACAATTTTATCCGGATCCGGCCCGCCCGGCTGCTGTCCGATCGCCTCCCGCACCAGCTCCGGCAGGCAGGGATCGATGCTCTCGAGGTCAACCGAACAGAAAACCACCTGATCCGCGCCGTTCTCGATGGCCAGCGCCGTTGCCGAGATCGGCGTTTCGACATACTCCGAAATCCGCTCATAAAACTGCCCGGCCAGCCGGATCGGTTTTCCGGGCGTGATGTCAACCTCCGCCCAGCCGATTTGTAGTGTGTTGTTCATTTGCTCTCTCATCCTTTTTGATGTTGGATTGACTGCTGCGTCATTCAAGCGAAGCATCCAGCACAATCGGAAGATGGTCGCTGGACTGCACCGCGTAGCTGTTGTGCACCACCTGAAACAGCTTGGCGTGCAGTCCCTCCCCCGAAAAGAAGCAGTGGTCAAGAATGCCGCCGCTGCCGTTGCCCGCCTGCTGCCCCAGCTCATGCCAGGTACTGATGTTGATGTTCTCCCGCCGGTCGGCATGGTAACGCGCATCCAGCAGGCCGCCTTCGGCCATGACGTTGTAGGGATCGGAGTTTACGGTACAGTTGAGATCCCCCATCACAATGATCGGGCAGGCATACTGCCGCTCCAGCCCTTCCACCGCTGCCATGATCTCCTGCGCGTCGGCAACGCGGAAGCTGTTTGCCTGAACAGGGTCGCCATACCAGGTATAGTGCGTGCTGATGGCGACAAACCGCTTGCCGGTCGCCTGTTCCTCAAACAGCGCCCATGTATAGGATTTGGAGGACGAGAGATCCCCGTCGGGGCGGGCCTTGACCGATTCAAACTGGTCATAGCCGCATTCCACCAGCGTCAGCTTCTCGGCCCGGTAATAAATGGGCGTGTAATTCAGGCGGTCTGGCACCTCGCCCAGCTCTGGATTCGCCTTGGTCGGCACCTGTGTATAGCCGATTTCGGACAGGGCGGCATCCAGATAGAGGTGCCAATCCACGCTCATCTCCTGCAGCAGCAGGACGTCGGCGTCCAGATAAATGCAGGATTCCAGAAGCTGCGCGGCTCTGGTGAGGGTATACTCATAAAAATACACGTTATTCGAGGCCACGCGCAGATCGGAGGTATCCGGACGGTCCGAAACCGACCAGGCAGAGCCGGGCAGACTGCCGCTGAGCGAATCGGAGGCATTCAGCGTTCGGCTGCCGCTCCCGGTAAGAAGCGCCGAAAAAGCATCCAGCGCATACCCCAGCGAGACCTCGGAGGCCCCGACCAGCGCCAGCTTGCCCGGCGCAATCAGAAGCTGATATTGGTTGTAATTCAGATGATAGCTTTGGGCATAAAAGCCGGCGGTCAGCTCACGTCCGGTGTTGCCGACCAGAATTTCAAACGCCGCCTCCGGCGTTTCGGCCGCATTTTTCAGGGGCAGACAGACGCCCGTGGAGATGCCGACCAGATGCTGCATCTGCTCGGCGACCGCTCTGCCCTGCTCCGGCTCATACACCAGCACAAAATCCGAGAGCGGCTGCCCCTCAACGGTCAGCGCCTCGATCGGATAGCTCGCCTCAACCCGCGCATCCTGTTCGGAGGAAAGATATACCCCGCCGCGCTCCCGGCTGCCGTCCGCCAGCAGCTTTTCGGTGGGCAGCGAGCCGGCGTTCAACAGCCCGGAGAGGCTCTTGGCAGCCTTGACCGTATTGGACGCGCTGTGCCCGCCCACACACAGCACGTTCGGAGCGACCACCGCGTGCCCGTAATCCGAATAGCCCAGGGTTGCGTAAAATTCCCCGCTTTCCGGCCGGCAGGTCCACCCGACCAGTATCATGGCGCCGGGCTGCGCCGGAATGCGGTCGTCACTCTCCGGGCTGACGCTCTGCCCGCACAACGCCCCGACCGATGCCGCGAGCTGCTGCGCGGCGCTGACCACATCCGGCTCGGCTCCGGCCGGATAGTAAACCCCGCAGACCTCTCCCCCGGCAGAGAGCAGATCCATCCATACGGCTCCTTTTCCGGTCTGTTCGCCCGTGCCGGGTTCCGTGGTTTGCGCCGGCTCTTGGCTTTTCCGGCAGGCAGCCGCGCATATGGCGAGAACAAATGCCAGAAGCAGAGCCACAAGCCGTTTCCATGTATTCTTCATATGGTGTTCCATCCTTTCCAAACGCCCGCGCGCATGCGGGGACGTTCCATTGCCGACGGCGCGGGGGCGCCGGTCGGCCACTTACTGCCTGCCGTTGGTATTTGATCCCCTCCCCCAGCCTGCCGCCGCTGCCAAAAACGCGCGGCGCCGCCGGAAAGGCCAAAGCCCTCCCGGCAGCACACCGGAGCTGCACACAGGCATTACAGATATATCGCACGGCAGCCGCTGCCGCCGCATGCCCGGCGCGTTTGCGGCACGCTTACGCCTGCGGCAGAATCATCTCTTCTTTTTGCAGGTCACCGCCACGCCGCAGGAAACCACGGCGATGAGCGCCAGAGAAGTCAGCGCAACGGCGCTCTTGCAGCCGTCTCCGTCGGAATCGGATGCATCCGTACCGGAAGCATCGGTCCCCTGCGGGGTCGGTTCATCGGTCGGCGCAGCCGTCGGCTCGTCGGTCGGTTCGGAGGTGGGTTCGGCGGTTGGCTCGTCTGTGGGGTCGCTCGTGTCCTCTTCGCTCTCCTGGGGCTTCTGGTCCACGGTCAGATCCAGCTCCATCTCCTCGCCAAACACCATCAGATGTCCCACAAAGGAGGCGCACCAGCCGTAATCCTCAATCAGTGCAATGGTTTCCTCATCGCTCAGCAGATGCCGGTAGGCAAGATTGCCGATGCGCGCGCCTCCGCTGGTGGCATAGCTTTCAAACCAGAAATACGCCGTGTCGGAGAGTGTATCGGTGCGGAAGGCATTCTTCAGCACCGCCTTGGACATGGAGAATTCGTACACCGTAATGTTTTTCTGTTCCGCGTCCATCGTGCGCACAAATTTCTTCTCGGGCATCAGTTGGTTCATAAAGCTCCAGTCCTTGCCCTGAACAGGCGGGTCTGCTTCCAGATTCTGATAATACTTTCCGTCGGAAGCATACTCATAGTAGCCGATGCCGGTGAAGAAGGAGGTGCCCGCGGCATCGTTGATCGAGAGCGTGCACTCCATGCGGTCCATCGCCTGAATCGAGCTTCCGTTGGTGCGGTAGCCGAAGTTCACGCAGAGCGCGCTGTACTGGTTGTTGGTGGATTCGTTTTTGAAGGAATATTCGTCCTCCTGCACCACGGCGGCCATATAGATATAGTCCGCATCGTAGCTGACATAAATATCGATGTAATCGGCCAGGGCGCCCTGATTGGTCACGCCGATCTGCGCCATGCCCTCGGATTCCGGCGTGAGATGCAGGCAATTGGTGTACTCGCCCTCGGACACGGCGCCGTCGACGGTCGGGGGCGTTTCGGTCGGCTTTCCGACCAGAAAGGTCTGCTGCCCGTACTCCGACAGTCCGTAGGACAGGGTATATACAGCCGCGGCGGGGAGCACCAGCACACAGACCAGCAGCGTGGCAGTCATGGCAAACAACAGCATCTTTTTCATTGTCTTGTCTCCTTTTTCATTTGATGGGTGAGATGTAGCTCCGCCAGCTCCGGGCGGTGCTTCGGTTGACGGAGAAATGAAACCGCCGGAATCGCGGCAGACTCACCTCGATTGGTAGGCAGCAATCAGCTTTTCCAGCTCCGCCTCTGCCGTGGCGGAACGGCTCCGGTACATTCCCGAATAGATGTTGAGCTTTTTGGAGGGAAGCTCCACCTTGAGCAGCGAGCAAAGCCCTCCGAAATCGCCGACCAGCACGGCATCGTAGACAACATTTGCAAAAATCAGGTCCAGCATAT
Organism: uncultured Clostridia bacterium; assembly: GCA_944391805.1. Classification (GTDB taxonomy): domain Bacteria; phylum Bacillota; class Clostridia; order Oscillospirales; family CAG-272; genus UMGS1865. The sequence goes on along the minus strand of CALXUY010000093.1, from coordinate 50,026 downwards.
CGGCGCAGAGCTGATCGTAGGAATTCTGGAGCTTGCACTTCTGCTCATAAAAGACCTCCAGCGTGGTATGGGTTGACGCCTCGGAAAACAGCTCAAGCACATACCCTGCAAAATCCTTGTCCTGTACAAACACCGGGACCGCAAACACCTGGCTGTGCTGGGTATCCGGCACCGTGTAGTATGCATCCTGCGACTGTTCGAGCTTCGGAAACGGCAGGAAGCCGTATTCAAAATCACACTTTTCCCCCATAGAGGTGTCAAAAACCGAGAGAAAGGTTGTGGTAATCAGCGCGCGGCGCGCATAAAAGGTATCGTTTGCAATGGCCCAATTGTTGTTGTAGTCGTTGCAGAACATGGCCATATTCTCGTCACAGGTGATTCGCAGCGCCTCCGCGATGATGTCGGTTGCGCGCCCGTCATTGCCGGTCAGCTCCAGCAAATCGTCGTCGGTCTTGGAGGAAAGACGGAGACCGCCGCCGTATACAAAGGGGACAAAGGCATTGTAGCTGTCCATTACCAGGCCGAAGCCATCGTTGGCGCTGTGCCCGTCGACGCCGTCCAGCTCGAGCGTCAGCAGCTCCTCCACCTCCAGAAAGCGCTCATAGGTCCACGAGCCATCCTTCACGATATCCTCGAGATATCCCAGCCCGTGATCTCTGGCCAGCTCGCGATTGTAAATGTTGAGATAGGTCCGGTTTTTGTCCAGCAGCAGGTAATCGCTGGTTGTGAAATACAGCCGGTTCAGCATACTGAGCTGCGCATTGGCCGTCTCGTTCCAGCAGGGCGCGCCGAAGTCCAGCCAAGGGAGGCTGTACAGGTCGGTCAGGTACCCCGTGCTGGCGTGCGGCTGTACCTTGCTGACCTGGTAAATGACAAGATCATAAGCGTCCTCCTCCGCGCCATAAAGCACCTGTACGTCCTCATTGACGTTGTCAGAGGAGGAATACTCCACCACAAAATTGTAGCGTGTCTCCAGGCTCTCGTTTCTGGAAAATACCGCATCGTTCATCAGGGTTCCGTCAGCGTCCGCGTCAAACTCAAAGTTGGTGAACATGGTGTTGCCTCCGCCGTCCCGCCCCAGAATCCGAAAGGTTTTCAGCTCCAGATCCCGATCGGGAAGCGTAATGTTCCAGTTGTCCCCTTGTGTGACCGCCGGCTGCGTGTCGGATGACGCGGGAGGCCCCTCCTTGCCGCCGCAGCCTGTCACAAGCCCAAGCAGGGCCGCCAGGCAGAGCAGCATCGGGAGCCATCGGGTAGTTTGTTTCATTCATTTCCCTCCTTATGTAAATTTTATATCATCAAAAGTGACCGGCACTTTGATTTCAGGTGATTTCCGGCCCGATATAGACCACCGAATGGTTTTTGAGCGGGACCGACAGCGTCATGCATTCGCCGCCCTTCAGCGTCAGCAGCCTGTCAAAGGTGTGATCCTCATCAATCAGCCGCACCTCCGCATTCCCGGTGTGCCAACCGCACAGCTCAATTGCCGCCTCCGTATCCTCGGAGCAATAGTTCGCCGCGAGCAGGGCGCAGCCGCCCTCCCCTGTCGCCGCGCAGGCATACAGGCCGGAGCCGGAGCAGACCGCGTCCACCGCACGGCCCAACCGGTACAGCCGGTTGAAGGCCTTGAAGGCATAAAAGGCCTTGAGCGGCCGGAGCGTGGCACATTTGCGGCTGATCGACATTTCCCTGACGTCAAACAGCCCGCAGAACTCCTTGACGACGTCGGCCTCAAAATAGGTTGCAAGACGCACATTGCTCTGCTGCTGCAGCGCACACAGCACCGCGCCGCAATGCGCCGCGCCGATATGATTTTTCATGGCCCGGTAGCTGTCGGCCTGATCATTCCAATCCCGCATATAGTTCCACTCGTCCAGAATGCTTTCGGCATCACCGTAGCCGTAGGTATTCAGCAGCCGATCGGCATCGGCAGCCGAACGCAATAGCGTATCGATGGAATCAAAATACCGGTGCCAGGAATAAAAATCCAACGGAACGGGCTCCTTCCGGGAGGAAATATAGGCAAAAAAGCCCTCAATAAAAGCATTTTTGGCAGTGGTAAAGCCGCAGCCACCGATTTTGAGCTGCGGGAAGCAGGCCTTCAGATGTCTGGCGCTCACAACATACAGCTCATAAAATTCCTCCGGTGTGCCGCCCCACATCTTTGAGTTTCCGCCGTCCGACTCATTCCAGATTTCCCAGTACGCAATTCCCCAGTGAAAGCCGTTCGCCCACCCCTCGTTGTAGTGACGGATGATATGCTCGCAGATCCGCGCCCACTTGGCATAATCCCTGGGCGGGTAAACATACCGCTTGACGGGTGCGTGCTCGATGGAAATGCCCAAGCGGAACAGAGGCGCGCAGCCCACCTCCACAATGCGGCGGATGTATTCGTCCGTCAGCCCAAAATTGTAGCTTGCGGGGTCATTTTCATCCGCATCAAAGTTTTTGAAAATGCAGGGAATGTCCACAAACTCACCCGAGCCGTATGGATACTCCACATCGTGCAGCCTGGCAAAGGGAAAGCCGGCTTCCAGAAATTGGGGTCTCGCGTCATAGGTAAACACCTTTGTCATCGGCCCGGAATTGACGCCGTGCAGCGGGTAGACCGGCTTCCCGTTCTCCCGAGCAAAATTCACCGTTATCCGTTTCACGCAATTCATCCTCCTGATTGATTGGCCGTTGCAAATACATAGCTTGTCGATGCTTCTACAATTGCAAGCAGTCTAATTGTTTTTTGCTTTTAATTATGATTCTATTTCGAGTATCGTTTATATTTCTTTTTATTTTTGATTCAAACGATTGCATTCATTATAACGCATTTTCCACGAAATGTCAATACATTTTCTTGTAAAATGAATGTAAAATCATAATTTTGTTAAAAAACACAAAATTATATTTGTAATTTTATTATAATTAAACAATCAGAAAATTGGTTTCAAACGCAAGAAAAGAATTGACAAATAAACAAAAATCGTGTATAATACGTATGAAATCAACAATTTCCGAAAGGATTCAAAAGCTGCAATGAAAAAGCTCATTGATTATACATTGGTCATATCCGAACACGCCACAATGAATGAAAGGCGTGCAGCCTCGTTTCTGCAGCAGCAGCTCTGTCTGATTTGCGGCCGAAAGCTGCCGATGGTATCGGACAGCCTTCCCCCATCGGAAAACGAGCTGGTGATTGGCAAAACCAATCGCGAAAGTGCCGACGCACTGCAGGTGCGCCGCTCACCGGACAGACTCTGGGAATATGAAATCCGAACGGTCGGCTCCAGAACCTACCTGCTCGGGCTGGGAGAAGCAGAATCCGCCGAGTCTGCCTACCGGTCGGCCTACCGCCGCATCAATGACGGCGCATACGGCACCGTGTTTGCGGCATATCACTTTGTTGAAGAAATTCTGCAATACCCGTTTGTTTTCTCGACCTATGAGGAATTTCCGCAAAATCCGGACGTCCGGATTCCGAATGGCTACTCCTTTGCTTATACCAAGGAGGCGCTGCGCGCGCATCTGCCCAAACGCCTTGCAGGTGCCGCGTTTTATTCGGTTCCCAGCTCCGAGGTTCTCGATTGGAACATGGGGTGCAGCATCCTGAAAACCGAAAGCGGAAAGCTGGTTGTGATTGACGGCGGGCACGAGGCGGATGCGGAACACATCGTTTCGGTACTGGAGACCATCGCTTCTCCGCAGAAACCGGTTGTGGCCGCGTGGATGCTCACACATCTCCACGAGGATCACTACGGCGTATACAAACGGCTATGCGAGGACATGTCCCTTGCTTCCCGTATACAGGTGGAGCATTTCTATTGCCACCTGCTCCCACGGGAATTCTACACAGTGCTCTCCAAGGAGGCCAATCCTGCAAACGGGCAGGTGCTTGACGTTCTGCTCGGCTCCTATACCTCCGTGGGAGCAGAGCTGCATACGGTGCAGACCGGAAACATCATCCGCGTGGACGAAATGGAATTTCAGGTGCTCCATACACCGGATATGAAGGACGCCGCCGATATGAATATGAATGACTCGAGCGTCATCTTCCGGCTGAATTACCGCAACCTTCAGAGCATACTGTTTCTGGCCGACGCGGAATGGATTTGCTCCAACGCGCTGACGGCCCTGCCTGCAAGCCAACTCGCCAGCGATGCGGTTGTTGTCGGGCATCACGGCTGCGGGAACGTCTCTTTGGAATGCTATCGCCGGATCGGAGCAGACATCTATCTGTGGCAGACCGGAAACCGCTTTTGGTACGGCGACAACGGCGAGGGCCTGAACACACACAACACCGGTGTCATCCGTACCCGAAGCTACATCAAGGAGCTGGGCGCCAGACAGGAAAACATCTACAGGGACGCCAATGAGATTCTCTCGCTTCCGCTCCCGATCCCACGGAGGTAAGCAATATACAGGCCGCAAACAGAAAAAGCTCCGGAACAGCAAGTTCCGGAGTGAAATGCACCATTATAGAATTTTTTGTGTAGTTTTTGATAGGATTTTTTTGAAAAAGTGTAACCAAGCAGTGAAAACAGCGACATATCAGATGAAACCGGACGGAACGCGCGCAGAATTCCGGCAGCGCATACCCCGGTCAATTCCATCGGAAAGGACCAATTCCCATGAAACACACAAGTACGCGTCTGTTTGCCCTGCTGTTCGCTCTGCTGACGCTTCTCGCCTTCGTATCCTGTTCCAAAAGCGGTCCTGCCGGATCCGCCGGCAACAGCGACTCATCCGCTCCCTCCTACGAGAAGGATCAAAGCGGCCTTGTAAACGGGGATGCGGACGTTCCGATCAATGCCCCCGACATAGCCGACCGCAAGATCATCAAAACCTATGAAATCAACTCCGAAACCAAGGAATATGATGCTGCAATCGCATCCCTGCAGCAGCTGGTGGCCGATTGCGGCGGATATGTGGAGAGCTCCTCCACCTCGGACAAAAGCCTGAACAACACCTCCGCGGCCTACAGCCGCTATGCGCAATATACCATCCGAATTCCTGCGGAGCGGGCAGAGGAGTTTGTCGGCACGGTGGGCACGCTGTTCAACGTGACCTCCAACAACAGCTATGTGGAGGACGTGAGCGAAACCTACTACTCGATCGAGGCGCGCCTGGAGGAGCTGCAAGCCGAGCGGGATTCCCTGCTGGACATGATGAACGCCACCGAGACCAAGCAGGACTATTCCCTGTGGCTGACCGTGAGTCAGCGCCTCTCGGAGGTCCGGCAGGAAATTGCGGTCTATCAGGGGCAGCTCAACCGGTACGACAGTATGGTCGCCTACTCTACGGTCAAATTGAGCATCAGCGAGGTGCTGAACTACACGGCCGTGGCAAACAGCAGCTTCGGCAGTCGTCTGGGCAATTCCTTTGTCGAAGGACTGCAGGGCTTCTGGCAGGGGGTGCAGAATTTTCTGATCTGGTTCGTCGGAGCCCTTCCCGTTCTGGTACTGCTCGCAGCCGCGGCCGTGGCCGTTGTGCTCGTAATCCGCAGAGCGCGCCGGAAACGCAAGCAGTAAACCGATCAGAGCCTTACCCGATAATCCGCCTTCTCCGTGGCAGACAGCGGCACACTGCCATCCGAAAATCAGTGCGCTGATATCCACCTGCATTTGCAAAAAAACACCCCATGCTCGCGCCCATCAGGGCGTGCATGGGGTGTTTTTTTCTCACACGCCCCCACAGACTTGCCGTGGGGGCGTGTATCCGGCGATTCGGAGTTATGCCTTTTTGAAAATGTCTCTTGCCTCGCTGCCTGCAGTGATGAGCAGGCAGTTGCCGTTGATGTTTCCGTCCTCCTTGGCCTTATCATAGGTGGAGGTATCCTTTTCCCCGTCCTTTTCGGTGGTCAGAAAATCCTTCAGGTCGCCCGCAGACGGGAATTTGATGACAATTGCGGTGTTGCCGACATTGAGCAGCCCCTCCGGCACGCAGAGCATAATCTCATATTCCGAAACATGCTCAATCTGCTCCTCGTTCAACAGCAATCCGAGCAGCGGCTTGACGGTCTCGTTGTTCGCGTCGGACTTGGAAACCTCGTAGCCCTCGTCGGTAAAGGCCTTCTCCACAGCGGAGGACTTATCGGAGGAACAACTGGCAAGTGAAAACAGCATCAGGCAAACAAGTGCCGCAGAAGCAATCTTTAGCATAGTGGGTTTCATAAAAATTCTCCTTCAAATCAATGTATTTACCGGAGGTGCTTGCCCTACCGGTTGTCGCCTTTCTATTATACTGCAAAACGCTTCGATTGTCAATAGTTATGTTCCATAATTGTTAAAATTTTTTTACCGACTCTTGACAAACGACTGCATGCGTGGTATCATATGTTTAACCACAATGCTATCGATATGGCGGTGGTGAATAGAGACTGTAGGAAACGCTTGGCAGCGATTTCGGATCCAACCCGGCGGCAGATTCTGCATCGCCGCCCGCGCAGCTCGGCCAAAACCAGCTCCGGCGCGTCCGGAAATCCGTTGAACCAAATGATAGAAAGCACAGCAGCATGAGCGACAATAACGATTTTTCACACGGCAGCGTTCCGCGCCACATCCTCTCCCTGGCCGTTCCGATGACCTTGGGGCAACTGGTGCAGATCGCCTACAATCTGGTGGACCGCATTTACATCGGGCACATGGAGGGAACGTCATCCATGGCGCTGACCGGCCTGGGGCTGACCTTTCCGATTGTCACGATTATCATGGCCTTCACCAATTTGTTCGGCACCGGAGGCGTGCCGCTTTTTTCGATTGCCCGGGGCAAGCGGAATGCCGAGGCCGAGAACCGATATATGGAGAACACTTTTCTGATGCTCTGCATCAGCTCGGTGGCAATCATGCTGCTCTGCTATCTGTTCATGAAGCCGGTTCTCTACCTGTTCGGGGCCAGCGACGAGAGTTACCCCTATAGCGCGGAGTATCTGAAGATTTACCTGATCGGCACGCCGTTTGTTATGCTCTCCACCGGCATGAACGGCTTTATCAACGCACAGGGGTTTGGGAAAACCGGCATGTTCACGATCCTGTTCGGCGCGGTGGCAAACATCATCCTCGACCCGATCTTCATCTTTGCGTTTGATATGGGCATTGCCGGGGCTGCCATCGCCACGGTTCTCTCGCAGCTGCTCTCGGCCGTTTGGGTGCTGCTGTTTCTGACCGGCCGCCGGGCGCTGCGCAAACTCCGCATCCGAAAAGCCCGCCTTCACGGCGCAACAATCTGGGAAATCATGCGGCTCGGCGTGGCGGGCTTTATCATGCAGGCCTCCAACGGAGCCGTACAGATTGCGGCAAACAACACGCTGGGCGCCTACGGCGGGGACATCTACATCGGTGTGATGACCGTGCTGAACTCTGTGCGGGAGGTGGTTCTTCTGCCCATGCAGGGGCTGAGCAACGCTGCCCAGCCGGTCATCGGCTACAATCTCGGCGCGCAGAAATATGACCGCATCAAAGCGGCCATCCGTTTCACCACGCCGATCAGCGCCGTTTATGCCGCGCTCTGCTGGCTGCTGATCTTCCTGTTCCCCGAGCCGATCATGCAGCTCTTCAACGCCGATCCGGAGCTGCTCGAAAAGGGTGCGCCGGCCATGCACATCTTCTTTTTCGGATTCTTCATGATGGCGTTCCACTCGGTGGGCCAATGCGTGTTTGTGGGACTGGGAAAATCCCGGCAGGCGGTCTGCTTCTCTCTGCTGCGCAAAATCATTGTCGTGGTACCGCTGACGCTGCTGCTCCCGCACATCGGCGGACTGGGCGTGACCGGTGTGTTTGTGGCCGAACCGATCTCCAATTTTGTATCCGGCGTTGCCTGCTTTGCCACCATGCTCTGGACAGTACGGCGGCTGACAACTGCGGATAATCGGGCGGGGGCTTGATGAAGGAGCTTTTGAAAGAAGCTCCCCACTTCAAGTTTCGCCCTTTGCCTTGTTGCAAGCCTTCCGAAAAACGCGCGGCCTGAAGCCTTGAGCAAATTGATAAAAAACGATACTTTGATATTGGGGAATGAAAAAATGAAGGAGCTTTGGAAAACAGAAGATGCGCAGCAGACAGACAGAAGCAACAGGCCGGTTTTGTGGAAGCAGGTCGGCGTTTCGGCGTTTTTGGCGCTGACCATGCTGCTTTCTTCCTGTCAATCGGGCGGGAAAGACACCGTCCCGCCGGTTTTTACGGGTTTGCACGATATTTCGATTTACGTCGGGGATGGCATTGCCTACCGCCAGAACATCGTCTGCCGGGATAATGTGGACGGCGAAATCGACTTTACGGTGGATTCCAGCCGGGTGGACAGATTTACCCCCGGAGAATATCCGGTGACCTACATCGCGGAGGATTCGTCCGGCAACCGGACCGAAGAACAGATCCGCGTAACCGTAACAGAACAGCCCGTGTCGCTGGAAGCGCTATATGAGCTGGTCGATCCCATTCTCATCCAAAGAGGGCTTTACATCGACGACAAAAGCGCGGTTTGTGAAGATCTGTATTTTTACATCAAATCGATCATGACCTATGCCGGGGATTCTGATAAAAGCGATTGGACGTCCGAGGCCTACCGCGGGCTGACGGACGGTCAGGGCGATTGCTTTACTTACTATGCCGTGGCCAGGGCTTTTTTTGAGCGGCTGGGCTATCCCTATCTCACGGTGCAGCGCTCCCCCGGTGTTCTGCCCTCCACGCATTACTGGTTCCTCATCAATATCGGAACCGAGAGTGAACCGGCCTGGTATCACTGGGACTGCTGCCCGCATGAGATGGAATATCCTCTCAACTCCTGTCTGATTACCGACGAGGAGCTGCTGGCCTACAACGACCGTGTGCCGGGGTATTATGTTTTTGATATGGATCAATACCCGAGAACGCCGTAATGGCAATGATGCGGTGAGGAAAGGAAAGACCTTGGGGGGAGGGCACCTCTTGAAAGAGGCCGCCCTCCCCCCAAACCTCCCTCCTCCGAGAACCTTCCCCGACGCCGCCCGCCATTTATACATCTATACACCTATCCGTCAAAGCGACAGGCGGCGTCGGGGAAAGTCCCGTTCGGGAGAGGCGGGCTACGGCGGGTGGACCGGAATGCGGGGTTCAGCTTCAAAACGCCGGCTTTTGCCCCGGCGCGGTCAAACCCAAACAGATGCGGCACAAGAAGCACGTCCGGATTTGCCGCGCTTCCGGATGACAAACGGTCGGCAATGAATGCCGCACTGCCGAAAGTAAAAAACGGGCATCCGCTGTTTGCCGAATGTCCGGTTTTCGATTCCGAATTCACTGCCAACGGCCTTCCGTTGGATGTCCGATGCGCCCGGTGTTCCCAAAATCGTGTCTGCCCCGAATGGGGCTTCTCCTGCGCAGGCGCCGTTCCTGCCTTTTTCCATATCCGCTCGCTGACCAAATTCCGGCGCCTGCGCAGGAGAAGTTCTCGGAGGAGGGAGGGCGCCCTCTTTCAAGAGGTGCCCTCCCTTCGAGGTCTTTCCCTTCCTCTCCGCCAATCTTCGCCGGAGGCGCGCGGTGAATTCTCTGCACCGGCAGATTCAACCTGTACATATGATCGCACACTTTTCCGGCCTTGTCCATCACTTTTTGCCGATTCAGAGCCGAAACCGGGAAAATCTTGCGCCAAATGCTTGATTTTCAATACAAAAACATGTATAATAAAGGAAAGAAAACCGGAGAGGATGAAAAAATGAAAGCAGTGATTACCGTAACCGGCAAGGACAGCGTGGGCATCATCGCCGACGTAGCCGGTGTGTGCGCCAAATACGGCGCGAATATTCTCGACATTACACAGACCGTGCTCAGCGAGTACTTCGCCATGATCATGCTGGCCTCCATCGACGGCTTGACCATCGGCTTTTCGGAGTTTGTGGATATTCTTTCGGCGCTGGGAACCGGCCGGGGGCTGGACATTCACACGATGCATGAGGACATCTTCAACACCATGCATCACATCTGAGGAGGCCACCCGATGATCAATACACAGGACGTTCTGGAAACCATACAGATGATCCGCGAGGAGAATCTCGACATCCGCACCGTGACCATGGGCATCTCGCTCTGGGACTGCGTGAGCGAGGACGTCGGGCGGCTCTGCGATCGCATCTACGACAAAATCACCCGCCGCGCCGAGCATCTCGTGGCGGTCGGGCAGGAGATTGAAAAGCAATACGGCATCCCGATTGTCAACAAGCGGGTGTCGGTGACGCCGGTCTCCCTGATCGGTGGGGATACCTCCCCCGAGGGCTACCTCAGAATCGCGCAGGCCCTCCAGCGCGCCGCCGATGCGGTGGGGGTCAACTTTCTCGGCGGCTTTTCGGCATTGGTGCAGAAGGGCATGACCGTGGGGGCCGACCGCCTCATTTCGGTCATTCCCGAGGCGCTGGCAGAAACCCGCAACATCTGCTCATCGGTCAACGTAGCCAGCACCAAGGCCGGCATCAACATGGACGCGGTGGCGCGCATGGGCAATGTCATCAAGCGGGCGGCATATCTGACGCGGGAGGAGCAGTCGATCGGCTGTGCCAAGCTGGTGGTGTTTGCCAATGTGCCCGAGGACAACCCGTTCATGGCCGGCGCCTTCTGCGGGGTGGGAGAACCCGAAACCGCGGTCAACGTGGGGGTCAGCGGGCCGGGCGTGGTGGCCTCGGCCATCCGCCGCGCCGGAGATTGCGACCTCTCGGAGCTGGCGGAGGTCATCAAAAAGACGGCCTTCAAAATCACCCGGGTGGGTCAGCTTGTGGCCAGCGAAGCCGCGCGGCGGCTGGGCGTTCCGTTCGGGATTGTGGATCTCTCGCTTGCGCCCACGCCGGCGGTCGGGGATTCGGTCGCCTATATTCTTGAGGAGATGGGGCTGGAGTCCTGCGGCGCGCACGGCACTACGGCGGCACTGGCCATGCTCAACGATGCGGTCAAGAAGGGCGGTGTAATGGCCTCCTCGCACGTGGGCGGGCTTTCGGGCGCCTTCATCCCGGTCTCGGAGGACGCGGGCATGATCGCTGCCGCCGAGCGCGGCGCCCTGACGCTGGAAAAGCTGGAGGCCATGACCGCGGTCTGCTCGGTTGGGCTGGACATGATTGCCGTGCCCGGCGACACGCCGGAGGAGGTGATCAGCGGCATCATCGCCGACGAAATTTCGATCGGCGTCGCCAACAACAAGACCACGGCGGTGCGACTGATTCCGGCCTACGGAAAGACAGCCGGCGAGAGCGTCAGCTTTGGCGGTCTGCTCGGCCGCGCGCCGGTGATGCCGTTGAACAGCTATTCCCCGGCGAAATTCATCCGCCGCGGCGGCCGCATTCCCGCGCCGATACACAGTCTCAAGAACTGAACCGAAGCAAAAGCCCGGTTATCCATTGGAGGGGGAGATGCGCCGCAGGAGGCTTTCTCCCCCTCCTGCAAGCCCGCTCTTTCGGGAGCCTTCCCCGGTCGGCCCCATTCATTCCGCAGTATGGATACGGAATCTTGCCGTCAAACAGTCTGTGCCGGGCATACCTATATCATGGAGCAAACACATATGCGGATTCTGATTGTCTATGGCAGCCAGTACGGAACAACCAAACGATACGCACAAAAATGTTCCGAGCTGACCGATCTGCCCTTCATCAATTACGAGGAAGTGACGGATTTGACCGACTACGACCTTGTGGTGCATTTCGGCGGTCTGTACGCGGGCGGTGTGATGGGTCTGAAGCACACTGTGAAGGCCTTGCGCGATTCCGCCGGGCTGATCGTTGCAACGGTTGGGCTGGCGGACGTCAGCGATCCGGAAAATACGGCCCGCATCCGGCAATCCATACAAAAGCAGCTTCCCGAAGCGCTTTTCCGCCGAACGAAAATGTTTCATTTGAGAGGCGGCATCGATTACCAAAGGCTGAGCCTGAAGCACAAAACCATGATGGCGCTTTTATATCACCGGGTCAGGCACCTCCCGGAGAGCCAAAAGACAGCCGAGGACCGGGCAATGCTGGAGACATATCAATCGAGGGTGGATTTTGTGGATGACCGGTCCCTGCAGCCTCTTGTGGAGGAAATCCGGAAGTTTGCGCTGCCGGAATAACCGCCTGCACTTTGCGGCTTTCCCAGTGCCTCCCTCCTTCGTGTGAGCAGATGAGCGATGGCTCGCTGCCTCGCATAAAAATCCAGGCCCTCCGGATGTGTTTGCATCGCTGCACCCGTTCCGTCATCGGCCTGTCATATTGCCCCGTCCGCCGTTCCGGTTTTCGGAACGGCGGACGGGGCATGTTTTTTGGTTTACTGCTGCCGGACGACGCCGGAGCGGAAGCTCAATACCGCCATGTCCACTCGCTGTCCTCTGTGATCGGCTCCTGCGGACCGGACGTTCCTGCGTTCTCGTCAAACGAGAAATCCACCAGCAGAGGGGTATGATCCGAGGCGCAGAGCACATAATTGTCGGTTACAATGTCAAACAGATCAAAGCGCAGGCCGCTGCCCGACGCAAACACATGATCGATGGCGTCGTTCCGGTAGCTGCCGCCTCCGACCGACGGGCGCTCAAACATCCCGATCGCGCTGCTGAACGAGGGGTAGCCGAAATTGGTGTTGCTGTCGTCGGTTTCGGCCGCGAGGGTCTGTACATCCGCAAAGCCGTTTTCGAGATAGCGTTTGTACGGGTCGCTGGTTGTGGTGCAGTTCATATCCCCGCCGGTGATGACCGGGCAGGCATAGGTGCTCTGTAGCTGCGCAACCAGCTCGGAGACCGTGCCGACCTGCTCATAGCGCCAGGAATTGCCCTCCGCGGTCTGCTGATAGGCAAGGTGAACCGAAACCACGGCAAACCGCTGTCCATCGGCCTTGGTTTCAAACACCGCCCATGTAGCGTATTTGTCATCCCCGCCGCCGACCTCGAATTTATGCGCTCCCGAGGCAATCAGCTTCAGAACATTGGTGCGGTAGAGGATTGGCGTGGCGGTTGTCGTTACCGGCGCGGCCGATACCTCCTCATAGCCCGCTTCCTTCAGGGTCTGGGCAATCGGGTATTTTTCGCTGTTCCGCATCATCATGGTGCATTCCTGCAGGCAAAGCACGTCCGGCATGTATTCGAGGTAGGTTGCCGCCAGCATCCGGTTGCGCTGGTCGGTTGGGTTGGTTTCGCTCTCATTCCACCCCCAGATGTTGTGGTACATGATGCGCAGATCGCCGGATTTTTGCAGGATGTGCTCGGTCCCCCCGCTCAGGGAGGAGCGGATATCCACGCTGACCAGCTCGCCGCAGTCCGGCTCGGCCTTCCGCAGGTCGGAGAGGAGCTGATTCTGGGCGTACACATACGCGGCCTCGTAGCCATAGAGCGAGTCGGCCAGAATTTCCACGCTGTCGCCCGTGACGGTCACGGCATATTCGTAACGTTCCACCGTCGACCCGGTGCGCGAGGTAGCGCCGATACGGATCTCGCAATCGGCCGCGGGCTCGGTGTCGCTCACAATCTGCAGGTTTACGCCGGTCATCTGGCCGAGATAGTTGCGATAATAATTGGCGAACCGCAGCTCTGTGATGCCGGCCTCTGCGGGAATCACCAGCCGGTAATCCGAGAGCGGATGGCCGAGCACCGACAGGTCTTTCATGGGATAACTGTAGTGATACATATAATTTTCCTCGGATGAGAAGGTGAGCTCGGACACGTCCGAATCGCCCTCGGATTTCAGATACTGATTGATGAAATAGTAGACGCAGCGCACGGTTGCCTCGTCGTTTTGCCCGGCAAGCACCAGCTTGCTTCCGCTGGCCTCCACCGCATAGTCGAGATAGCCCGGCAGCCGTTCCAGCACTGCCTGCGATTCGGCGCGCGTGGTGGGGCCGATCAGAATTTCCTTTGCGTCGCTGCCGCCGACGGTATCCTCCTCTGCCGAGAGCAGAACGGTCGCGCCGGTACAGTCGCGTATGGCCTGCTGTAAGGCCCGCGCCAGCTCCCGGATCGCCTCCGAGGCGTCGTCGGCATAGACGATGCGGTAGTCGCTTCTGCCGTCCTTCACCAGCTCCAGCACCGTCGGCGGTGCGGCAGCACCGGAATCTGGAACCGTCTCCGCATCGGTTTCGCTCTCCAAGGGGATCTCCCCTCCCCCGGTACAGGCCGGGAGAGAGAGCAGCACGGCCAGCAGCAGGCAGAGCAGCATCAGCGGTTTTGCGTATTTCATAAGACTTACCATGCCTTTCGTGGGATACAGGTCAGTATTTGGAGTAGAGTGCCACCAGCTCCTGCAAATGCTCCTGCGCTTCATTGAGCCGCTGGTTGTACATCGAGTAAAACTCGGCGGCCGAGCGGTTCTTTTTTGCCAACTGCTCCATCAGGTTGCTCATGCCGGGCAGCTCAATGTCATAATATCCGAAGTCATACAGGCGGCTCGCCGAGATGATGGGCAGCATTTCATACGACTGCTCGTCGCGCATGGATTTGCCGGCCACAACCGAATCATAGTAAACCGGGATCACGGATTTGCTGCCCTCCTGACAGAGCGCCTCGAGAATCACCGCGGTACGCCCGGTATCCGGTGAGGTTCTGGGAATGAGAAACACATTGTACGCGCCGGCAACATGGCTGGCATAGTCCTCCACCTCCGCGGTCTTTGGGAACGGAACGATCCCGTAGTTCAGGTCGGTTTTGCGGTAGTTCCGCACCACGTCGTTGAGCGGGCAGTCATGAAACACGATGCGGTTGCCGGTCATGGCAGGAACCAGCTTGGCGTTGGAATCATCCGTGTCGAGATGACAGGAGGCGCTGGTTGCCAGCGTGAAAAAGTCGTTCAGCGCGTCATAGGCGGTTTCGGACGCAATGGTGATAATCGGCATCCCGTTCTCATCCCTTGAGAGAATGCGGGAGCCCGAGGCGAAGAAGGCGCAGTAGGTGCCTCCCCAAGGGTAGGTTGCGTACCCGAGCACATCGGTGGAGCTGTCCAGCAGGCAGACGTCGTCGCCGTCCATATCCTGCGCGCACTGCAGGGCAATTTCGGACATCCTCTCAAAGGTCCAGCTCCCGTTTTTGACGTCGTCATAGGGATGGGCGATTTCGTTTGCCGTGAGAATGTCCTTGTTGAACATCATCACATAGGAGGCGGCAACCGAGAGATGGCTCATATCGCCGGTCATAAACAGCAGCGTATCGTTGAAGGTAAAGGAATTGCGCGCCCCCTGTGCCCACCAGTCATAGGTCAGGTTGAGATAGGGCAGGCTGTACCAGTCCACACAGCAGTCATTCATCGCATAGGTGATGCAGCGCCTGCCGTGGGGAGCCACCAGATCATAGGCGTCGGTTCCCGAAAGAATCACCGGAATCCCGTCGCTGTCGTCATTGCCTGAGGACGAGGCAATCAGCTCGAACTGTACGTTGTAGCGCTCGGATACAGCCTCATTCCGCAGGAAAACGGCGTTGTCCACCGCGTCACCGCTGCTCTCGTCGGCAAAAATGTCGGACTGATGAACGCTGCTGTTGCGCATGAGGATGCGGAAGGTGTAGTTTTCAAAGTCCATTTCGGGCAGCTCGCGCAGCGGGGGCTGCCCCTCCGGGTTTTCTCCCGCCGCAGTCTCCCCGTCTCCGGAGGAAGCTCCGTCGGCCGTTCCGGTGCCGGCAGATGGATTGTCCTCTCCGCGGCTGCACCCGGCAAGCACGCCGAGCAGAACCGAAAGCGCCAGCAGCCAAAGAATGCTTCTGCATTTTTTTGCCATGGTATCCTCCTTTTATCCGATCGGATCAAACCTGTCGTCCGCAATATCATCCGCAAGCACCCCGGAGGAGCTTGTGAGGATGTCGACAGGATCGGGCACCAGCCGGAGCAGCTCCGGGTGTTGGTATATTTTCATGATTTTCACCTCGCTTTTCTTATTCGGCCACAGCGTCCAGATACCCCTCCAGAACGGCACGCTGTGCCTCCGTGTAAGGGCTGAAAGCGCCGTTGTATTCGTATTGATACACTGCGTCCGCCTGCGCTTTCACGTCGGCAAGCGCGGACTCTGCCACCTGCGCCATGCTGCGGCTGTGGTCTGCCTCCAGGTACAGCCCATAGAGATACACCGTAGCCCCATCGCGCACATAGGAAAGATAACTCACCGCCGAAAAATCGCGCCCGATGTTTTCGGTCTGCAGGTTGACCAGCGCCGCACGCAGTGTGACGTTGCCCTCCTCATCGGTGCTGACCCCCTCCACCCCGGGGATATTTTCATAGGTTCCACCGGAAGCCTCGATGGCAGCCATGCTCATGCCCCGCACATCCGAAAGGTAATCCGTCGGGCAGATCACGGTACCGTAGGTGATCTCGGTGCCCGCGTCCTTCAGACTCTCGGCATAATCCAGCGCGGCCTTGGGAATGACGGATTCAAACCGGATCCCGTTGCTTCCCTCCACCAGACGGGCAGAGGCGCCGGTCTTGGTATCCGGAACCCCGTCCGCCAGCCTGCAATAAAGACCGTCCATCATCATCAGGCTGCCGTCCGCATTCCGCGCCGCATTGTCGCTGGTAACGCTGCCGCTGCTGTTGAGCGCCTTTACGGCAAACAGGTAGCCCCCATGGAGAGTGCAGCTTCCGGCGGTCGCCCAGTCACCCCCGTAATTGAAGTAGGAGCCGCCGTAAATGGCCAGCGGACGCAGGGAATCGTCCGAGCGCACGCAGGCGCCGGTGGCCGTCACAACAAAGCTGCCGCCGTAAAGGGCAATTTCCTGCATGGCCGCGGCGGAGGTCCCCTCGGTGGTCAGGGCGCGTCCCTTCCCTCCGTTGTAAAAGTAACCGTCGTAGATCTGCGCAACCGAGGAATCCGCCAGATTGAATACCGCAGCGGTGGACTCGGCGTTCTCATTGATGACAGCGCCTCCGGTGACACGCAGAACCGTGCTTCCTCTGGCAGTCACCGAGTGGGACGAGCCGGTATTGCGGAACACGCCGCCATTGATGGTGACGTCGGCATTCTGCGCATACAGCAGTGTGCCGCCGGAGGTGGAATAGCTGCCGCCGTCAATACGGATGCTCCGCCCGGTCAGGTCGTCACCGGCCTGAATCAGGTTCTTCTCACAGACATAGCTTCCCCCCTCGATCCGGAGCGAGCTGTCCGCGGATGCATTGGTGAACAGAACGGCCACGTTCTGGCTGGATACCGACACCTCCCGGAGGGTCAGCGAGACCCCGCGGCGCACCTTGAAGCCGCCGCCAACGGCATCCGCCAGCTTCAGATTTTCCATAACGACCGTTCCGATGTCATTTTCCAGAACGATGGCATAATCGGTATTTTCGCTTGTGATTGTGAATCCGTTCCCCTTGACGGTGACAGACTGCTTGAAGGAGAGCTGCGCCGTGCCAACGTTCACATCGCGGAGCAGCTCAAGGGTATCCCCCGCCTGCAGAGCGGCAACCGCGTCGGGAAGGCTTTGATATACGGTGTCTCCGATTTTTGCCGCATCGCCCTCCTGCCCCGATGCCGCAACCGGAAACGGGAGGGTAAGCAAAAGGGCCAGCATTGCCAGAACGGCAATGCGCCGGGTGGTTGTTTTCATGTTTGATCTCCTTTTTTCATGATAATTTTTTCGTGGGGCGCAGGGTCAGACAGAATCGTTACAGCATCCACTTTTCCTCCTTTTGCCATGATTTGTATTGTCATTATATCACAAAAAAACAGCTCTGTCAATTATACATTATCGATAATGTTTTGTGCAGTATTTTGTATAAACGTCACAAGAACCGGCAGAAATACATTCAACCCAAGCGCATTTTACGCCGACGAGATCTCCTGCCATCTGCATCCCCCGCCATGCCCGGCAAGCTCTCCCGGCAACCCAAAGTCATGCTCCGAGGACCTTGTTCACCATATCCGAAAGCCCTCGCGATTCCCCACATCTCCGGCGGTCGGCATGGCCCGTGACCGGCAGCTCCCGCGGCCATAGCGGAAGCCCCCGCGAACGCATGGCAAATCAAACACCTGATGATAACTGTAAAATCGTCGGCGGAGGTACGGGCAGCTCTGCCCGGCAGGTGGGTTTTGAAAATGTGGGACGCCCATAAGCGCCTGCCCGCACATATCCCGACGCCTGTCATTCGCGGGGACAATCTGTAAAAAACGGATATACGGCCCTTTCGGACCGTATATCCGTTCTATTTATGCCGGAGGCACCATCACAGGCGACCCTATTCATTGCAGCAGCGCCGCCATTTCCTGCAGGTATTTCGGAATTTCCAGCGCCTGCGGGCAGTGCGCCGTGCAGCTCCCGCAGCCGATACAAGCCGCAGGCTGCTTGTTTTCCGGAAGCGCCTTCAGCCGGAGCAGCCGCCATGCAGCCATTTCCGGCTTCCCCAGCGTGGCGGCATCATCCCGATATTCATTATAAGCCGATAACAGCGAGGGAATATCCAGCCCTTGGGGGCAGTTATCACAGCAATAGCGACAGGCCGTGCACGGAACGGCAATTTTTTTGCGGAGCATGCCGCTGATCTGCTTCAGCCGTGAGATCTCTTCATCTGACAGGCGTTGTCCGGAAGCCGCGGTAGCCACATTGTCCTTCGTCTGCTCCATATCGGACATACCGCTGAGTACAACCGCCACACCGGGAAGCTGCATGACGAATCGCAAGGCCCACGCGGCAGGGGAACCGCCGCCGGACGGGAGCAGCCGCAGGCATTCCTCCGGGAGATTCGCCAGCATTCCCCCGTGATCAGGCTCCATGACCATGATCGGGATTCCGTGCTCCCGCAAAATCTCATATTGTTCCTTTGCGGTTCCCTCAAACCAGTCGTAATAATTCAACTGTATCTGCACAAAATCCCATCCGTTCTTCTTCAGCAGTTCGCGTAGGCAGGCCGGCGTACCGTGAAAGGAAAAGCCCAGGTACCGGATATGCCCCAACCGTTTCTGCTCCTGGAAGAACGGGATACAGCCGCACTGCTCATAGGCCTGCACCGTCAGATCGGTCACGCCATGCAGCATATAAAAATCGATGTACTCCATGCCCAGCCTGGTGCGCTGCTCCCGAAACTGAAGTCTGTAATCCGGGTTCGCCTGCACATTGAACTTATCGGCCACATAATAGCTGTCACGGGGATATCCGGACAGCGCCTGTCCGAGCACCACCTCGAAGTTACCGCCATGATATATATAGGCGGTGTCATAGTAATTCACCCCCTGTGCCATGCAGTAATCAATCAGTTCCCGCGCTTTCGGCACATCAATCGGCTTGGCAAACCCCGGCTCGGTTTGCGGCAGACGCATCGCGCCCAAGCCCAGCTTTGACAGCTTTACGTGGTCCCGGAAGATTTCATATCTCATTCGCTGTTTCTCCTTTGTTTGTCGGCATTGTTGCTTCGGGCATTCCTTCCCCTCACATCTGTATGATAACCGAACGCACACCTCATTTCAACAGAAATTTATGAATTTTCTGTTACACATCCGCCGAAAAGTAAAATTGGGCAGGGAGAAAGCCACCTGCAAAAGGGGTTCTCCCTGCCAATGATGTATTTGGATGGAAAACATGTAAGCACGTTGACCGGAGCCTTCGATCAAAAAAATTCTTGATTTTGTCTGTTGTCTGCGGCAAATCCTCCCTCTTTTGGGAAGCGTCCTGAAAGGAGTGAGGGGAAACTTCCGAAAGAAGTTTCCCCTCAAACGTTTCAGCTTGCTCTGCGGTCAGGCCTCAACTCGCGTCCCTAACTCCCGGACCAGATCCCGGAATTCGCTCCGGTCGGGCGCGGAAGAAAGGTCCAGCGAGTTGAGTAGCTCCAATACGTTGTCAAGATCTATATCATTGAGATATTGGCTGTTGTGAAGCACCATGGCGGTGAGAATCACGGCCGACTGGAAGCGGAACTCATCGTCCGGCTCGCAGACTTCGGCCTTGCCGATGCCATATTCGTTGAGCTGGGACTCGCTCTCACCCGGGCGCTTGTAGCGCACGGCCAGCTTCATCCACTCGTCGGCCTCGGCTGCCTTTGCGGTCAGGGTCAGCTCGTAGCAGACCGTCACCTGATGTCCGGCTCCCACCTCGCCTGCGTCCTTGGCGTCGTCCTCAAAATCCTCCTTGTCGAGAATGCGGTTTTCATAGCCGATCAGGCGGTAGGATGCAATATAGGCAGGGTCAAACGTGATTTGCAGCTTGACGTCATTCGCCACGGTATAAAGGGTGGAGAAGAGCTCCGAGCCGAAAATGCGCTCGGCCTCACTCTCGCCGTCAATATAATAATATACGCCGTTGCCGTTATCTGCCAGCGTTTCCATCTTGGAATCGCGGTAATTTCCGATGCCAAAGCCCAGGACCGAGAGATAGGTTCCCTGTTCCCGCTTCTGCTCGACAAAGGACTTCAGCTCCTCGTCGGAGGAAATACCGACGTTCAGGTCGCCGTCCGAGGCCATGATGATGCGGTTGTTGCCCCCCTCAATCCGGTTTTCCTCGGCAAGGCGGTAGGCCTCCTGAAGTCCTGCCTCGCCGTTGGTCGAACCGTTGGCAGCAAGCCGGTTGATGGCCTCCATAATCTTCTCGCCCTGGTTGCCCGGGCAGCCCGAGAGCACAACCTCCTCCTTGCCGGAATAGGTCACAATCGAAACGCGGTCCTCGGCACTCAGTTGAGCGACCAAATAGGAAAAGGCCTTTTTGAGCAGCGGGAGCTTATCGCTCGAGCTCATCGAGCCCGAAACGTCGATGAGGAACACGAGATTGTTCCCACCCTCGGGAACGGCCTCTTCGGCCTGCAGCGTCAGGCTCATAAGCACGGTGTTCGGATTCCACGGGCAGTCGGCAATGGCCGCCTTCACGCCGAACAGCTCGCCGCCCTGCGGAGCGTTGGCCTGATACTTGAAATAGTTGAGAAATTCCTCGGTGCGGAAGGAGCTCCCCTTCTCCACCAGCTCCCGGAAGCTGTAATTGCTGTTGACCAGCTTGCGGAAGTAGGTATAGGACGCGGTGTCCACGTCGGCCGAGAAGGTGGAAACCGCCTCCTCCTGCGTGGCAAAGAAGGGGTTTTCGGCAAAGGTCGGCGTATCCGCGTCCTGTGCCGGCAGTCCGCCCTCCATCGGGCTTTCGGCGCCCGGCGCCATGTTCTGCACGTTGTCTCCTCCTTCATATACGCCGTCCATGGAGGCGCCGCAGCCTGCCAGTGACACCAGCAGAAGCGAAATCAGGGTTGCGAACAGCATCAGTTTTTTCATGTCTGTCTCCTTTCGTTGCACCGCGGCCCCCGGCGCTCATTGCATACCGGTGAGCAGCTTGGTGAAAATGTCGGATGGGAGGCGTTCGGGGTCGTAGTCAAACAGCACCGCGGCCCCAACGTTTCCCACGGACGGATTCAGGCAGGGGGTGACGACGCTCCCGTCTCCCAGCAGCACCCAGACCAGGTAATCCGGCGTCTGCGTTCCGGTCGGAACCGGTGTTCCGGAGGCCGCAAACTCCGCCTGCACCTGTCTCTGCTCGGAATCGGTCAGTGGGCGGCTGACAAAACGCTCGCCGGTCTGTCGGTTTTCCACGGTCAGGCGCACGGAGCCGTCGAAGTAATCCGGCTCGGCGCCTGCCGCCAGCGGCCGGAAGGCGTCGCCCTGCGTGCAGTCCTGCAGGAGGGAGTCGAGCCGGTTCAGCTCGGTCAGATACTTGCTCTCCCCGTCGGCAGTGTAGAAATCACCGTTGTCCGGCTCGTCTCTGCGGAGCATGGTCAGCACCGCGGCGGTTCCGACCGCCAGCACCAGCACCAGCGAGGCCGCGGCCAGCAGAACCCGGATCGGTTTTCGGCGCGTTGTTGTGCGGAGGGGCTCCCGGACGGTGCTGCCGCGATAGCGGATGGCCTCGTCGAGATAGCTCTCGTCGATGCCGCCGATTTCATCCATCAGATATTCGGCTCTTCTGTTGGTATCCTTCCTGCTCACAGCAGCTCCTCCTTTTCCAGAAATTGACGCAGACTCTCCCGGATGCGGTGCAGGCTGACCTTGACGTTGCTCTCGCTCAGTCCCATGCGGTCCGCAATCTCCCTGACCGGCATGGAGTAAAAATACCTCTGCACAAACATCACCCGCTTTTCCTGCGGGAGCCTCGCCAGAAAGCCGTTCAGCGCGCTCCGGAGCCTTCCGGCCTCCAGCTCCTCTGCCGGGCCGGGGCCGGCGTCGGGAATGCATTCGGTCAGCTCCTCCACCGCCTTCCCCATGCCGCCCCGCTTGAGCCGATGGTCATGCCGGAAGCGGTCGATGGAAATGCGGCGGACAATTTTGGAAAGAAAGGCGCCAAGATAGGTCGGACGCTCGGTTGGCATGGCGTTCCATGCATCCAGATATGCGTCGTTCACGCATTCCTCCGCGTCCTCACGGGAGGACAGACAGGACTGCGACAGCGACCGCAGCATACGCCCGTACTTGACGTCGCTCTCGGCAATTGCACGCTCGTCCCTCGCCCAGTAGAGATCCACAATCTGATAATCTTCCATATGCAGCCGTCCTCAACCTTTCCGCACCATACCCCCTTTTTGCCTGTTTCACCCATAGAGTCGACAAGTCCCGGGGAATGGTTACAAGTTTTTTCAAAAAATTTTTCTGACTGTTCTCCGCCGCAGGCAGAAAAACCACAGTAATCGCATCGCCCGCACTTCCGCGCAGGCAATTTCAACTTTTAATTATTATAACATAGTTCAAAGCATTTGTCAAATTGAGGGCTGTGACTCCGGTTTCATCCCTGTCTCCACGGCTCCCGGCGCAGCAATTGGTGGCACAGCATGGCACACTCTGTCACGGTTTGGCACGGACATTGGTGGTAAAATAACGCTGCAAGGAGGTGAGAGCAATGAAACCGAGCAAAGCCGTTTCGCTGCGCAAAGCAGCCGAGAGCGGCAGACTGAACATCTATCTGAATCGGTATTTGGAGGAATGCCGGACGGCGCAGCCGGAGGATGCGAGGAAGCCGGGCGGGAGATTTCCCAATCCGGCGGGCTTCTGCCGCTGGCTGGGCTGCGGCATTTCCGAAATAGAGGCGCTGAAGCGCTCACACCCGGATGCGGCGGACTACCTCGCCGCGGTGATGGAGGACGAAGCGCTGAACAGTACGGCGCCGCTCTCGCCCACCGTGATAAACGCCTATCTCAAGCGAAGGCTGGGCTATGCCGACAAAGCCGAAGCCGCCGCACAGGCCGAATGCGGAGATTTGCAGGTCATCTTTGAGCATGACATCACCGAGGACGGAGCGTGAAGCCTGTCACGGCCGGCATCACAGAAGCTGCCGACACACTGTGCGGCGGCCATCCTTGTAAGGTTATATCCCGCAAATCACCCACGCACCCCGAAAGAAAGGAGGCGGAAGCCGCAATGAAGCGTGATTCTGACAATCAGTCCGCACCGGACATGCCGGGCGGCGCACGGCGTGCAGACTCATACATCGGCGGGGCGGACGGATGGCGGAACGCCGACGAAGCAGGCAGCCTTCCGCCCGGAGCACACGGGAAAAGCCACCCGTCCGCCGGCCTGACCGCCGGGGGATGCTCCGACTCCCCGGGTGTACCGTTGGCTGACACAGCCGCCCCGCACACCCCAGCCTCCTTCCCGAACGGAGACACGGATGCAAAGCCGTCGGCCGACACGGCCAATTCTGCCGCTCCATCTCTTCGCTCCAACGGAGATGCAGGCGCGGCCCCACCGACCGATCCGGCAGGCCCGCACAGCGCATCCTCCTTCTCACACGCAGCGGCGGCAGCAGACACTCCGGCCGACGCGGCCGGGCCGCACGCTCCGGCCTCCCGCTCGCACAGAGATACGGACACAGGAGCCCCCACCGCAAAGACGGCATTCCGCGTGCAAAATCAGCCGTCCGCAATGCAAGGCGCGGCATCCTCCGGCCCCACCCGCATTCTGCATATCAGCGGCGTACCGAACGCGCGGCAAAAGCTCTTTTTTGCCTCCCGGGCACGCTACACCGCCTACGGCGGGGCGCGGGGCGGCGGAAAATCGTGGGCGCTGCGCCGCAAGCTCGTTACGCTCTGCCTGCGCTATCCCGGCATCCGCTGCCTGTTGATCCGGCGCACCTACGCAGAGCTGAAATCCAATCACGTCCGTCCGATGCTCTCGGAATACCGGGGGCTGGTGCAATACCGGGAGAGCGACAAGTGCCTGTATCTGCCAAACGGCAGCAGCATTGCGCTGGGCTACTGCTCCTCCGGTCGGGACGCTCTGCGCTACCAGGGACAGGAATACGACATCATCGCCATCGACGAGGCAACACAGCTGAGTGAATATCAGTTTTCGGTTTTCAAGGCCTGTCTGCGAGGCGTTGGCGGCTTTCCCCGCCGGATGTATCTGACCTGTAACCCCGGCGGCGTGGGGCACGGGTGGGTCAAGCGGCTGTTTGTGGACCGCTGCTTCCGTGCCGACGAGCATCCGGACGACTACCTGTTCATCCCGGCGCGGGTCTACGACAATCCCGTGCTGCTGGAAGCCGATCCCGGCTACGTCCGGCAGCTCGAAAGCCTGCCCCCGCGCCTGCGAGACGCTTGGCTGCTCGGCCGATGGGACGTATTTGAAGGGCAGTTCTTCCCCGAATTCCAGCCAGAAATTCACGTCTGCTCCCCGCAGGAGCTGCCCGCCGCGCTGCGCTGCTTTGCGGCGCTGGACTACGGCTTTGACATGCTGGCCGCCCTGCTGCTCGGAGCCGACGCGGACGGAAGGCTCTATGTGCTGCGCGAGGTCTGCCGCCCCGGACTGACCCTGCGGGAGGCCGCGCTGGCCGTCAGCGAGCTCTGCTCCGGCTCCGGCGCCGAATATCTGACCGCCTCCCCGGATCTTTGGAACCGGCGGCAGGACACCGGCCGCAGCGGCTTTGAAGTGATGCAGGCCGTGCCCGGCGTGCCCCCGATGTGCGCCGCAGACAACCGGCGCATCCCCGGCTGGCGGATGCTGCGCGAGTTTCTGAGCAGCGCAACCGGATCCCCCCGGCTGCGCGTCTGCTCCTGCTGCCGCGTGCTGATTCAGTCGCTCCCCGCCCTGCTCTGCGACGCTGACCGCCCCGAGGACGCCTCGGACGAGCCGCACGCCGTCACCCATGCCCCCGAGGCGCTGCGCTACGCCGTAATGAGCCGGTTTGCGGCATGGACCGAGCAGGACCAGCCCGACCGAAACTTCAGATTCCCGCGCAGGAGCCGCTCGCTCGACGGCTTTTGACAGGATTTTGCAGGGAAAACTTCTGGAAGAAGTTTTCTCCGCCCCCTTTCAAGACTTTTGAAAAAGGGGGATATGCGGTTTTCCGCACGGCCTGCGGTGCAACGGCATTTCACCATTTCATTTTTAACCTCTTAAGGCAACACCTGAGCACTGCACCAAGCGGCGCAGCGCCGGGACATCCAATATATTTTAAGTATGAAATGGGAGCATACCGCGCGGACACGCATATGCCCCCGGAAAGGAGAACGATATGTCCATCATTGACCCCCGCCGGGCGCTCGAGCGTCTGACCGTTGATTCGTTCGGGGGAATCCGCAGCCACGCGGGTCTGGAGGCGGGCGCCGCAGCCGACCTGCGCAACTTCCGCATCCTCCCGGACGGCTCGCTCGAAAAGCGCTGCGGCTTTGCGACCCGCTTCAGCTTTTCGGTTCCTGTACGCGGCACATGGGAAGGGACCATCGGCGGCGTGAGCTACTTTTTCGCGGTGGCAGGAGACACGGTCTACTGCCTGGAGCCGGACGCGGATGCCCCCGAGGCCATTTACTACCTGACCACCGAGACCGGAGCGGTCAGCTTCGTCTACTTTGTGGACCGGCTCTATCTGCTCGACGGCGCGTCCATGCTCTTTTTCCGCACCGGAACCGGCACCTTTCACATCTCCACGGGCTACACGCCGCTCTATGGCCAGAACTGGCACCCCACCGAAATGGGCAGCGTCAACGAGCCTTTGAATCTGGTACAGAACCGCATCCGCATTCATTATCTCAACACAACCGGCAGCACGGTCTTTCAGATGCCCTATACCATGAAAAGCGTGGACCGGGTCAAGCTCAACGGCAGCTACATCACCAACTATACCTTTACCCCCGGCTCCTCCACCTTCCGCATTCCCGAAGGCTCCGCCCCCGGCACCGTGGAGGTGGCCGCCACGCTCGACGACATCTTCAACCGCCGCTCCACCGTGCTCCGCTGCGGCAACGCCACGGTTTACAAGGATCCATACCACGAAACCATGCTGCTGTGGGGCGGCACCCCGGGATATACCGTTTACCGCACCGCACACCTGACCGGCCAGCAGCTTGCCGACTGCACCTCCTTTTACGGCAGCACCGACCCGGTCTACATCCCGGAGAACACCTCGTTCGCCGTTGGGAGCGCGCAGCACCCGGTCACGGCAATCTGCCAGAACGGCGAGCAGGCGCTGGTGTTCAACGACCGCTCGCTCTGGGGCATCCGTCACACCGACGAGGAGAGCGACGGAATGCAGATTGTGCTGATTGACGGAGGCATTGGCTGCTGTCCGTCCCGCGGTGCCATTCCCTGCGGGAACGACACCGTGACCGTGCGCGAGAACGGCATCTCTCTGCTGCACTTCAGCTCGGGCAATCCCGACGTCTGCACCGCCCGGACCATCTCCGGAGAAATTGCCGACCGCATGACCCGATCCCTGCTGCAAAACGCCATTCTGCTCTGGAGCCGGAGCGCCAATGAGCTGTGGGTGCATAACCCGAAGGACTCCGCGGGTCTGTTCTGGATCTACAATCTCGACCGGGCGTTTTGGACCTGCTTTGCGATCACCCCGGCCGTCGGACTGCTTGAGAGCGGCGGCAGCGTGGGGCTGTGCAGCGCCTCCGGACCGATTCTGTATGCAGACGAGGCACTGGACACCGACAACGGCGTTCCGATTGCGGCCTACTACCAAAGTCACTTTCTTTCGCTCTCGGAGCCATCCCTTTACAAACGCGCCATCCGCGCAAGCCTGTGTGCCGACACGGGAAACGCCACACTGACGCTCGGGCTGCAAACAGAGCGGGACGAGCAGGATTTTACGCTGACGGGCAGTGATACCGAGGCGCCCGAATTTCTTGACCGGCGGCTCTCGCTCGGGCGGTTCCGCTTTCTGCGCTACCGCATCAGTGCATTCGGCTCGGCACGCGTCCGCATCTATTTTTTGTCGCTCTCGGCGACATAACCATCGGAGGGAAACATGAAACAGCAACAACCAACCAACATCTGGCGGCTGTATGAAGCCGGCCGGGACTACAAACAGCGCATTGGACTTTATGACACGGTGCGCAGGAACGAACAGTTTTACAGCGGCAAGCAGTGGCAAAGCAGCCCCGCAGACCTCCCGCGCCCGGTGTTCAATCTGATCCGTCGGATCACCGATTATCTCATCGGCGCGGTAGCCCCCGGCGAGCTTTCGATCCACTACACCGACGACCGCCTGCCCTTTCTCGAAACGGCGGCCCAGCGCGAGCAAGTCACCGAAGCGCTCTCACTGCTCAACCAAAACGCGGCCTACCGCTGGACGCAGAACCGCATGAACGAGCTTTCCCAGCGCGCACTGCTCGAGGCCGCCATCACAGGGGACGGCATCTTCTACTGCTGGTGGGACGACTCCTGCACCTGCGGTCAGCCCTTTTGCGGAGACATCCGCACCGACGTGATTCCCAACACCAGCTTTTTCCCTGCCGACCCCGAGCGGGCGGACATTCAGTCGCAGGATTTCATTCTGCTCTCGGGAAGAGCCACTGTGGAGAGCCTGCGGCGGGAGGCCGCAGAAGCGGGACGGACCGAGGACGAGCTGCGGCGCATCCTGCCGGACGACGGCGACGAGTCCGGTAGCATCTCTCTCCCCGCAGGCAGCGAAAAGGCAACCTATCTGATCCGCTTTTCCAGAGAAAACGGAGAGGTGGTGTTTGAAAAGTGCACCCGGGAGGCGACCATCCGCCGCGCCTCCACCGGGCTGCGGAATTACCCGTTCGCGTACTTCAACTGGTACCCCTCGCGCAATTCCTTTCACGGCGTCTCCCCGATCACCGAGCTGGTGCCCAATCAGCGCTATATCAACTCGGCCTACGCGATGGCCATGAAGCATATGAGCGACACGGCCTTTTCCAAGGTCATCTACGACAAATCCCGCATTCCCGAGTGGACAAATGAGGTGGGAGAGGCCATTGCCGCGATGGGGGGCGGAAACGTATCCGACGCGGTGTCCGTGCTGGGTGTGGGACAGATGCAGGACGGGTATCTCGACCTGATTACCAGCGTGATTGAAAATACCAAAAGCATGATGGGTGCAACCGAATCGGCTCTGGGAGACGAGCGCGCCAACAACACCAGCGCAATTCTTGCTCTGCAGGAGGCCTCGCGTGTGGCGCTGCGGCAGGTTGAGGCACGCTTTGCCCGCTGCATCGGCGAGCTGGCCTCGATCTGGGCGGACATGCTCTGCACCTATTCCCCGCCCGAGCGTCTGCTGCCGGTACCCGAGGGCGGAACCGTCCGGGCAAAGGCTGTCAACTATGCGCTGCTGCGACAGGAGCTGCTGCATGCCACAGCCGAGACCGGCAGCGTGGACCGCTTTACCCCGGCGGCAACCGTCGCACTGCTCGACCGCCTGCTGGAGCTGGGACACATCACGGTGCAGCAGTATCTCGAGCACCTGCCCGAGGGCTGTATCAGCGACAAAAACGCGCTGCTGCAAAGCATCGCCGCGGGAAAGGAGAACCGAAATGAACCGTGAACAGAATAAAGAAATCACCAACGTGCCGCAATTTCCCACAGGGGCTGCCGGCGAAACGGAGCAGCGCAGCACACAGAAGGATTCCGCCGCGCCGGCAGAAGCCGGACAAGCGGCAGACCACTCCGGGCAGGCGGCCGGAGGCAAGACCGGATCCCCCGCAGGCAGCACCGGAGCGCTTACAAATGCCGCTTGTAAACCGGAGAACACACCGCACGGAACGCTGCCGGGGGGTGCCCCGTCCGATCCGGAGCTGGCTCCCGCCTATTTCATCTGTTCCGACACATCCCCATTCACTCACGCAGTACATGAAGCATCGCCCGCGAACGGCTCCAACCACCGGCCGGACGATTCTCTGCCCGATGTACCGCCGCAGGAGGAAGCCGACCTTGCCGAAATGAAGCCGGCCTACGCCTATCTTTATCCCAACGCATCCCCGTTCGCGCAGACGGCGAACGGAGGTCAGAACGGGAACGGCAATCAAAAACCGGCCTTGGAGAGCAAAGCCGACACTTCGTCTGACGGCTCCGGCAAAGCGTCGGCTATGTCCAATACAGCAAGTGCCTCCAAAAGCTCCGGCAGCACAGCCAGCGCCTGCGGCGGCTTCTGGAAAAACTACGGGTATACAGACGCCTGCAACCTGATGGGCTGCCTGTCGGCCTGTGAGGGCCGTGAAAACGGCACGCCCTCCAAGGACGCGGAGCCGACCGACGCACTCGGCCACGGCTGGATTGCCTACCGGGCCGGCGACCTGCTGAAGCAACGAAATGCCGCCGACCCGTCCGGTACCGGTGCGGCAAATCCGCCGGATGGCAGTGACCGATCACCGGTCCACACTACCGACGGGGATGCAGACATTGCAAAGCCCGCCGGTGGGACGACAGACGGCCGGAAGACTGCGGCAGACGGGGATGCCCGGCCTGTTCCCCCGAACGGTGCGGCCGCGGCGCAGCATTCCGGCACAGCGGTGCGCGGAGGCGGGGCAACCGACCCTTCCGGCGGAGGCGTGCAGCATGCCGAACCGGCAAGTACCCCTTCCCCCGAAGCGGCCGGCACCGCGGGCAGCCGCCCGGCTGCGCCAGGCTCCGATGGTCAGGATACAGAAGCGCTGCGCGCCGAAGTTACCCGCCTGCGGGCCGAGCTGGAGCTTCAGCGGCAGCTCTCCGCGCGATATGCGCGGGACTGCGAGGAGTTCCGGCAGCTCTACCCCGACGTTCCCCTCTCTGCCCTCCCCGAGAGCATCTGGGAGGAGGTGCGGCAGGGGGTTCCCCTTCCGGCAGCCTACGCGCTGGCCGAGCGACGCCGGACGCGCACGCAGGAAATCGCGCAGGAGGCCAATCGCCTCAACCGGATGCG
Organism: uncultured Clostridia bacterium; assembly: GCA_944391805.1. Taxonomy (GTDB): domain Bacteria; phylum Bacillota; class Clostridia; order Oscillospirales; family CAG-272; genus UMGS1865. The sequence continues at coordinate 20,065 of CALXUY010000093.1, read as the reverse complement.
CTCTGCCGGCTCGGCCGGGCAGCCGCCTCCCTCCTATTTCTCTCCCGACGAGGTTCGCGCCATGTCGGCCGAGGAGGTCAGGCAAAATTACCGTACCATTCTGCAGTCCATGCAGAAATGGAGCTGAACCAATCTGATTCTGATTTCAAAAAATTTATGAAAAGAAAGGAATTTTCATCATGGCAATTACAAATTTCATTCCCACCATCTGGAGCGAAAGCCTGCTGCAGGCGCTGAACCAGAAATACATCGGCGTTGCCAACTGCAACCGCGAGTTTGAGGGGGATATCCGCGAAAAAGGCAACAAGGTCCGCATTTGCGGCGTGGGCAACGTAACCGTTGGCAGCTACACCAAAAACACCGACATCTCCACCCCCGAAACCCTCTCGGACTCCTACAAGGAGCTGGTGATTGACCAGGCAAAGTACTTCAACTTTCAGATCGACGATGTGGACCGGGCCCAGAGTATGCCCCGACTGATGGAGGCCGCCCTGAAAAACGCGGCAAACGCGCTGGCCGGAGTTGCCGACCAGTATGTATACTCGACCTGCGCACAGTCCGGGCAGAGCACGGCGAACGCCAGCGTGACGTCCAGCAACATTCTCGATATTCTGATTGACGCCCGTACCACGCTGCTCAAGCAGAACGTGACCGATCCCTCCGACATTGTGATTGAGGTCTCTCCCGACATTGCCGGCCTGATTCTCAAGGCCAAAATGGAGCTCGCCACCGACAACACCTCCGCACTGGAGCAGGGCTGCATCGGCAGCATCGGCGGCTGCAAAATCTACGTCTCCTCCAACATCTCCAGCTCGCTGGAGAGCTCGGTGCGCACCTACGAATGTATTGCGCGCACCCGCCGCGCGGTGGCCTACGCCGAGCAGCTCTCGGAAATTGAAGCCTACCGCCCCGAGCGCCGCTTTGCCGACGCGGTCAAGGGACTTCACCTCTACGGCGCCAAGATTGTTTATCCCACCGAAATTCTGGTGATGAGCCTGGGCGTTTCCACAACCTGAGGGGAGGCCGCGCCGCCATGACCAACCGGGACATTTACAAGGCCGCGCTCGGGCTTGCGAGCGAGCGGCAGGCTTCCACCCAGAATACCGATTACGAGGAGCGGGCCTGCTTCCTGCTGCCCGTGGTCTGCGCACGATGCGCTCGGCTGGACAGCTTCTGGCGGATTGCAAACGATGAGGCTCCGCACAGCCTGCCCGAGTCCTGCTCATGGTCTCTGGACGCGGATTTTCCGCTCAGCGCTCCGTTTGCGCCTCCGGCCTCGGCACTGCTCGCCTCGCTGCTGGTTCTGGAGGAAAATCCGGAGCTGTCGGCGTCGCTCTCCGGGCTTTGCTCGGCACTGCTTGAGGAGCTGTCGCGCGCGATTCCGTGGCAGACCGAAAATACCGTGCAGAAATATGAAACCGCCTGACGCAAAAGCGTCGGGACAGGGAGAGGGGATGTTCGCGCGCATGCGAACATCCCCTCCATGCGTTTGATGTGTCATTTGCCCGGCCCCTCGGACTCCGTCCCGGTAAGCGGCGTTTATGGAAGCGCCTCTCCCGGAAGGCTCCTCGCCCGCTTTTAATCTCCTCTTCCATTCAAAGAAAAGAAAATGCCGCTCCACAGCCCGAAAATCCATCCGGCCGGCGCGCGTCAATCGTCCAGCACCAGCATGCCCTCCAAACGTTTGCAGGTTTCCGGCGCAGGGGGGCAGAGCGGCAGGCGATACTCCGGTGCGCAAAGCCCCATGAGAGACGCGAGATATTTGACCGGAATCGGATTGACCTCCCGGAACAGCTCGGTCATCAGGGGCTGGAGCTTGCGCAGCTTCTGCCCTGCCCGCTTCCACTCCCCCTCGGCACACAGGCGGCAAAGCTCCACCATTTTGCGCGGAACAACATTGGAGCAGACCGACACCACGCCCATGGCGCCCAGCCGCATGGCTGCCACGGTCTGCTCGTCGTTGCCGGTGTACACGTCAAGCACGTCCCCGCACTCCGAGCACAGGCTCTCCAGCAGCGAGAGATCGCCGGAGGCCTCCTTGACCCCCACAATCCGCTCGTGCTTCGCAAGCTCCCGGTAGTGGCGCATGGTCATATGAAAGCCGGTACGCGACGGAACATGATACAGTATGACCGGCCGGGAGGAGGCCTCCGCAATCGACCGGAAATGCAGGAGAATTCCCCGGTCCGACGTTTTATTATAATAGGGAGTGACCGCGAGCAGCGCGTCCGCCCCCGAACGGCAGGCAATGCGTGCGAGCTCCTCGGCACGGGAGGTACAGTTGGAGCCGCAGCCCGCAAGCAGCGGGACACGCCCCTTTATGCGGTCCCTGGCAAAGGCCACCAGCTCTCCGTGTTCGGCAAAGGACAGTGTGGCGCTCTCCCCGGTGGTTCCCGCAACCAGCAGGGCGCTCACTCCCGCCTGAATCTGCCCTTCAATCAACCCCTCGAGCGCCTCATAGTCAATTGCCCCCTCCCGGAATGGGGTAATCAGGGCAGTGGCCGCTCCCTTGAACACGGTTGGTTTGTGCAGGCTCATTGCTTTTTCTCCTTTCCGGCCGGAAAAAATCCGGCCGTTTCAAAAAATAAGGGTTGCAAAAACAGCCGATCTGAGATATAATAAAAGCCGGATACAGCTGCCGCTTCCCTTTTCAGAATATGCGCAGGGAGCGGATTTTGCGAAGAATGTTGCGAAAAATGTGTGGAAAGAAGAATTTTGGAGTATGAGTGAGATCATTGTCAACAAACAGCCCGAGACCGAGCTGCGCACCGCCGATTTTGATTATGAGCTGCCGCGGGAGCTGATCGCCCAGACCCCCGCCCAGCGGCGGGACGCCTCCCGCCTGATGGTGCTGCACCGGGACACGGGCGGCATCGAGCACCGGCACTTTTCGGACATCACCGATTATCTGCACCCGGAAGATGTGCTGGTGATCAATGATTCCAAGGTGATTCCTGCCCGGCTCTACGGACATGTGGAGGACCGTCCCGATGCGGCGCTGGAGCTTTTGCTGCTGCGTCAGCGCGAGCTGAACCTGTGGGAGGTACTGGTGAAGCCGGGCAAGCGCGCGCGCGTGGGAATGCGGGCGGTGTTCGGAGAGGGCATGCTGACCGGCGAGGTCACCGACATTGTGGAGGAGGGCAACCGCCTCATCCGCTTCTCCTATGACGAAAGCCGGTACAGCAGTATCTATGATATTCTCCACCGGATCGGCCTGATGCCTCTGCCTCCATATATCACCGAGCAGCTCCAGGACAACGACCGCTACCAGACGGTGTACGCCCGGGAGGAGGGCTCGGCCGCCGCGCCGACGGCAGGGCTGCACTTTACCACCGAGCTGCTCGACCGCATCCGGAGCAAGGGCGTTGCCATTGCTCCTGTGATGCTGCATGTGGGGCTTGGCACCTTCCGCCCGGTCAAGGCCGACCGCATCGACCGGCACGTGATGCACAGCGAGTTCTTCTCGGTACCCGCCGAGAGCGCCCGCATCATCAACGAACGCAGGCAGGCGGGGGGACGGCTGATCTGCGTGGGCACCACCTCCTGCCGCACGATTGAAACCGTTGCGGACGAGGACGGCCGCATTCCCGCCATGCATGGGGACACCGGCATTTTCATCTACCCCGGCTATCGCTTCAAGGCCGTGGATGCGCTGATCACCAATTTCCATCTGCCGCAGAGCACCCTGCTGATGCTGGTGTCGGCCTTTTACAGCCGAGAGAAGATGCTGGAGGCATACCGCATCGCCGTGCAGGAGCGCTACCGCTTCTTCAGCTTTGGGGATGCGATGCTGATTCTTTGACGGATGGAGGACAGAACAAACCCGGGCGGGCGACGACAAGCGACCGCCACATCGGAGGAAACCATGAAAAACATCATACAGATCGATCACCTGAACAAACGCTTCGGAGAGGTCAAAGCGGTGCAGGACCTGAGCTTTCGCGTCAGAGAAGGAGAGCTGTTCGCCTTTCTCGGCGTCAACGGTGCGGGGAAATCCACCACCATCAACATCATGTGCGGCCAGTTGGCAAAGGACAGCGGAAGGATTGTCATTGACGGGCACGACCCTGACAAGCAGGCGGACGCCATCAGGCGCGAGCTCGGCGTGGTATTTCAATCCTCTGTGCTCGATTCGCCGCTGTCGGTTTACGACAATCTCGAAAGCCGCGCCGCCCTGTACGGGATCACCGGGGCCGCGTTCCGGAAGCGCCTTTCTGAGCTTGCGGAGCTGCTGGAATTCGGCGATCTGCTCCGGCGCACGGTGGGCAGACTGTCGGGTGGGCAGCGCCGCAGAATCGACATTGCAAGGGCGCTGTTCCACAGGCCCAGAATCCTGATTCTGGACGAACCGACAACCGGATTGGACCCGCAGACCCGCAAAACGCTCTGGAGCGTTGTCTCCGGGCTGCGCAAAAACGAGCATATGACCGTGTTTCTGACCACGCACTATATGGAGGAGGCCGCCGACGCCGATGATGTCGTGATCATCGACGGAGGCAGAATATCGGCCGAGGGGACGCCGCTGGAGCTGAAAAACACGTATACCGGAGATTATATCACGCTGTACGGTGTGAGCGAGGCCGAGATTCAGGTGCTCGGCACACATTACGAGCGGCTCCGGGACGCTTATCGCCTGTCGGTTCCGGACACCAAAGCGGCAACCGCGCTGATTCTGAAGCACCCCGAAATCTTCCGGGATTATGAGATCACAAAGGGAAAAATGGACGATGTGTTCCTTGCGGTCACAGGCAAAACGCTTGCGGAGGATGCGGAAAAATGAAAATACTGTTCGCGCTCGTCAAACGGAACGTCAAGCTGTTCTTCCGTGACAAAGGTATGTTCTTCACCTCTCTGATTACGCCTGCCATCCTGCTTGTACTGTACGCAACCTTTCTCGGAGGCATCTACCGCGACAGCTTCGCATCGAGTCTCCCCGACACGTCGGCAATCTCCGACGAGGTGGTCGAGGGGCTGGTGGGCGGCCAGTTGATCTCCTCGATTCTGGCCGTTTCCTGTGTAACGGTTGCCTTCTGCTCCAATTTTCTGATGGTACAGGACAAGGCCAACGGCACAATCCGGGATCTGAAAATGACCCCGGTGCGCCCATCCGCGCTTTCGATGGGCTATTATGCGGCAACCCTGCTCTCCACGCTGATCGTCTGCTTTGCCGCAACCGGCGTCTGTCTTGCTTATGTGGCCGTTGTGGGGTGGTATCTGTCGGCGGCGGACGTGCTGCTTTTGTTTTTGGATGTGCTTCTGCTGTCGCTGTTCGGGACCGGCCTGTCCTCGGTTATCAACTGTTTTTTGTCCACACAGGGGCAGATTTCGGCAGTGGGCGCCATCATCAGCGCAGGCTATGGCTTCCTGTGCGGCGCGTATATGCCGATTGCCTCCTTTGGAGAGGAGCTGCAGCGCGTGCTTTGGCTTTTGCCCGGCACCTACGGCACCTCTCTCATCCGCAATCACGCCATGCGGGGCGCTTTTGCCGAGCTGCAAAGCCAAGGGGTTCCCGCAGAGATTGTCGGGCAGATCAGGCAATCGCTGGATTGCAGCCCTTCCGTTTTCGGCAGGCCGGTCGGCATACCGGCTATGTATCTCATTCTCGGCGTCGCCGCCATCGCCTGCACCGGGCTCTATATCCTGCTCCACGCGCTCCGGAAGAAAACAAACTGATTTTCGGAATTCCCGAGGCAGCCGGAGCGAACGGTTTCGGGAACACCGGCTGACAGCCCGGCAGGCCGTGCTGCTCGGCATCTGCCGGTTTGTGTTCTGTGCCGACGTGATCGCGTGCGTCCTCCTGTATATCCGTTCCGGACGGGAGCCGGCACGCGACCAAAGCCCCGCCGTGCAGCCAGCAGCGGGCGCAGGAATCTGCCCCGGCAACGGCCGGGAAAACCATGAAAGAGAGGGATACCAATGACTGCGTTTCGGCTGTTTCTCACCTTCTGCGCCGGTATGAGCCTGCTTGCCCTTGTGCTCTACGGCTGGGACAAATGCAAGGCCAAGCATCGCCGCTGGCGCATCCGCGAGTCGGTTCTGCTCGGCTGCGCGCTGCTGGGCGGAGCCGCCGGCGCGCTGCTGGGAATGCTGCTGTTCCGGCACAAAACCCGGCATTGGTATTTCTGGGCGGCGGTACTGCTCGGATTGCTCTGGCAGATTGCGGCCGCCGTTCTGCTCCTTTAGGACGACAGCACGGCAGCAGCCGGGGAAGCGGCAGAGCCGAACCCATCCGCGCAAGCAGCGGTGTTCGGGAGACCCTTCGTTGGAGGGATTGATCAAAAAGGGGGGGGACGCGATCCTGTGAGCGTCGCCCCCTTTTGATCTGCCTGCCCTTCTATACCGGCCGTGTCTCCGGTAAACTTTGGCCGCGGCAAACCGCAGTGCCAGGCTTTCCGCCGGCGGTTATCCCTGCCCGTCCGATCCTTGCTCCGGTCGGTGTATTTTTTTCTTTGTACAGGAAAATTCCGGTTGACAAATCCATTAAAAGTGTGTTATAATGAATATGGAATTTATCTATTTATCACAAATTCATTTGTCTGTCTATGTTGGTGGCAAAAGGAGGCATTGTTATGAACAGAATTATTACCGTAGGGCGGCAATTCGGAAGCGGCGGGCGGGAGCTGGGCAAGCGTCTGGCAGACGAGCTGGGCTGCCCCTATTACGACAAGGACATCATCCGGGAGATTGCCGCACGCACGCAGCTTGCCGAGAGCTATATCCAGCAGATTCTCGAGCACCGGCCGAATTACTTCTTCCCCATCACCATCGGCCGCACGCTGCACAATACGGCTCCGGACTATCTGCTGCACCAGCACACGTCGGTTTACACCGAGCAGGTCAACACCATCCGGGAGATGGCCGAAAAATCTGACTGTGTGATCGTCGGCCGCTGTGCCGACCACATCCTGCGGGAGTTCAAGCCCTTCCGTCTGTTCGTATATGCCGACATGGACTCCCGCATGGAGCGCTGCCGCAAAAAGGCGCCCGAGGATGAAGCGCTGACCGACAAGGAGCTGAAAAAGAAAATTCTCCGGGTGGACCGCAACCGCGCCAAATACTACCGGTACTACACCGGGCATGTCTGGGGCCGGCCGGCGAACTACGATTTCTGCATCAACACCTCCTGGGTCAATCTCAAGGCCGCGGCTCACGCGCTGGCGCACATGATTACCGAGGAGCCGCAGCCATAAGGTTCCGGCCGGTCGGCCAGCCGCCGGTCGGAACCAAAGCATCCCTATCAGGCATATTATTCCCGGATGGGGGTGCTTCAATTTATATGCCCGACATCCACATTCCCCTATCATTGCGAGGTGCTTTCACATGAAGCGATATGTGCGCTGTATTCCGTCCTTTCTGACCGCCCTGGCACTGTCGATTGCAGGCCTTTTTGCACCCGGGGGCTGGATAAACGACATCCGGATTCTCGGGATCCTGATATTTTTGTCGGTATGTCCGCTCCTTTTGCTGATCTTCAATCTGATCTGGGGCAGGAGTTATCTCAAACGCCTCCAACGCACCAGCATTGCAAGCATGCGGCAATACATGCTGCGGCATCGGGAGCACGCCGCGCAAACCGCCGCCGCAAAGCTCCGGCAGCTCAGGCGGATCCGCCGCCTGACCGTTGCCTATACGGTTCTTCTGTGGCTTCTGGCAGCCGCAATCGCGGTGTTTGCAGGCGTCGCACGCGAAGTGAGCAATCTGCTGTGGGCGCTGCTCCTGCTCTGGTCAGCCGTGGTTTTTTATGCTGTTTACAGCCGGATACATCGCGAAAAAAAGCAGCGACTGGATGAGGAGGACGTCATTTGCCTGACCGAACAGGATTACCCCCAGCTCTATTCGGCCGCGCATCGCGCCGCCGGGCTGGTTGGCTGTCGGGACGAAATTGTCATTCTGCTCACATTCGACTGCAACGCCGGCATCGTCATGGAAAAAGGCAGATGCCTTTTGCAGCTTGGCATTGTGCTGCTGCATGTGATGTCGCAGGATGAGCTGTTCTGTGTCCTGCTGCATGAGTTCTCACATGCCTCCGAAGCGAACCGCGATGCGCACTATGAAAACCGCTATCTGAACTGGCTGACCAACGCGCAGTCGGAGCATCCGTGGCTGCTGCGCTTCGTAGGCAATCTGTATTCCTTTTTTGATTTTCGCTACATTTTTCAGCATATGGTTTATGAATATGCGACAGCCGTGATTCAAGAGCAGGAGGCCGACCGTGCGATGGCAGCCTACGGAAGCACCGAGGCCGCCGCGTCCGCTCTGCTCAAGCTCTACTATGACAACATGTATCTCTGGGAGAGCGGCGTGAAGGACGAAGAACCGCTCCTCAAAGCCGAATCCCCCACGCCCGATTTCTTGGCCAATCGGATTGCGGACTTCCAAAAAGCAATCGGGGAGCGGCAGGGCGCTTGGAACGCGCTGGTGTGGAAAGAAATTCTGGCCAACAACGCCTCCCACCCCACGCTGAAAATGCGCCTGGAGGCCTTGGGCGTAACCGAGCTGAAAACGCTGCAAAGCAGCGGGTCGGCAGCCTACGACCAGGAAATTCGGAAAGCACTGGATACTGCCGAAGCCGTGCTCTGCGAGCGGAGAAAGACCTCCTACGAGACCGACAGAGAGGAGAATTATCTGGCTCCCCTGAAGCATATAGAGACGTGGACCGCCGCAGGCAAGCCGATTTCCGCCGAAGATTACGCCGATGTCATTGCCGACCTGCGGCTGCTCGGAAGAAACGAAGAAGCCGAGGCGGTATGTGACAGAGCCATTGCCGAGCTGCCCGAAGCATCCTCGCTGTATGCCAGCTATATGAAGGGCTGTTCCCTGCTGCACCGTTTTGATGAAAAAGGCATGGAATACGTCTACCGCGCCATTGAAAAAAATTCCAACTTTCTCGATGAGGGGCTGGATGTTGTCGGCGCGTTCTGCTGCTATACCGGCAGAGAGGCCGAGCTCTCGGATTACCGGGAGCGCGCCGCGCGGCTGGGCCAGAAGAACATGGACGAAACCAGCCATGCCAACTACCTGACCAAGCATGACCGGCTTGAAAAGGAGCATATGCCGGACGGAATGCTGGAGAAGATTCTTGGGTATATTCACTCTGTGTCCGACGACCGGATTCAGAACATCTATCTTCTGAGAAAAACCATCAGCGAGACCTTTTTCACCAGCGTCTTTCTGATTCAGTTTTCAGGAGGAACCGACCGGCAGCAAAAAGAGATTCTGCACAAAATCTTCTGCTACCTCGACAGCTACCCCGAAGAGTGGCAGTTCTCGCTGTTTGAATTTTCCGATTACGCCTGGCTCCGGCCGGATAAAATTGAAGGCAGCCTGGTCTGGAGCAAATCCGGGCAGACCGGCAAACGCTGACCGGACGGAGCAGGCAGGCACTTTTTGAAACAGAGATGGATTTACAAACCTTCTTTTTCCTGCGGCAACCGGCATGAGCGTCACATCACTGGCCTTGTGCCTTGGCGATACAGGGATTGGCAGGGGCCGGCTCAAAGCGCGTATGCATGCTTTGAGCCGGCCCCTGCGGCATGTATTATAATATCTTCTTTTTAATGGCCTTCAGCGTTTTTTCAACGGTATCCTGCGCATAGTCTTCGTACAAATCAAAATTGCTGAAGGTGCCGCCTTCTTCAGACGACCAACCGATCAGCCACTTCCCTTTGGTCTCGTCGTCAAGCGTATCGCTGTGGGAGACAAAGCGGAAAATATAGTATTCTTCCTTCTTTTTCACTTTTCCGAGATACTCGATCCGATCCGGTTGTTTCCCAAGCTCGGTGGGGTATGTCAACCAATGCACCATATCGCTCTTTGCAAGATATTCGGGTGATGCAAATTCCGCAGGGAAGCATCCGGTCAATCCGTGTTTTTTCAAAAGCTCATATGTCAGAGCGGCATACTCCAAATCTTCGGCAAGCATCGCGATGACATCGGAAGAAACGCTTTGTCCGGCGTCCAACAAGGTGGCCGCCGCATAGTAACTGACATTCGTTCTGCCGAGCTTCAGAACATCCTTCAAAAGAGAAATCAAAGTATCGTTGATCAAATATCTGGACACATCACACGCAAGCTCCAGATTGTTGACCATATCATCCTCCGGTTCCGAATCCAGATACCGCTTGATCTCCGAAGAAATATAGTCGGCGAATAACGCTTTGGAATCGGCGGGAAGGTTCCTGATGTTCTGTTGATAGTGCAGCATGCCTTGATAAAGCTGCCCTTTTTGATATTCATCCTTCAAAGGCGTCAACGCGCACAGCAAGCGTTCAACATCATCCTTCCCATTGTTTCCCTGACCGAAAATATCGTCAATGGCGTTCTCAACAAACCGTTCTTTGTCGATCATCTTCCGAAGGGTCCTGAGCGTATTCATGTCCTCCTCGGCAATTTCATCCGGCTTTGCGTAACAAAGCATGATAATGCCGTACATCTGATCCGCATACCCGAAAATCTCATCTTTTTCCCGATACGATTTGACGGTTGGAAGGATACTGATCAAACGCCTGAACTCCGAAAATGCAAATTCGGTCAGTTCATTCTGGTCCTCTTTGGAAAGCTTGGTTTTTTTGTTCTGAAAAGCATTCAGCACAACCGCCAAAAACTGCGCTTTTTCCGAATGCTTCTCAAGATGTCTGATGTTCTCCAACAATGCCGAAAAGGTTGCCATACAAAATCTCCCTTCTATATTTTTAATGCATGTACGGTATTGTCTATATAAAAATCACCCCACTACCCGGCCCTGCCGGGCGCAGTCTGATACATCCTAAAAAACGCATCACCCGAACGGGGCTTCCCCGGCGCGGGCTCCAGTCCCCCCGTTTTTTTGATGCCCGTCCGGAAAAACGGGAGCCTGTGCCGGGGAAGTTCTCGGAGGAGGGAGGCTCGGAGGGAGGGCGCCTCTTTCAAGAGGCGCCCTCCCTCCGAGGTCTTTCCTTTCCTCTACTTTTCGAGGTCTTCTCTCTATATCCGCACAATCACCTTGCGCGGGCATTTGGATGCGCAAAGCCCACAGGCGGTGCATTTTTCGTAGTCGATCACCGCGCAGTTGTTCACCACATGCACGGCGTCCGCGGGGCAGTTCTTCTCGCAGATCCGGCACCCGATGCAGCCAACGTCGCAGGCCGCCCGTGTCTGCGCGCCCGGCTCATGCGAGCTGCAATCCACAAGGTAGCGCGCGGTCACTGGGACCAGCGCAATCAGATGCTTGGGGCAGATCTGCACGCATGCGCCGCAGCCGGTGCATTTCGCGGGGTCCACTGCCGCAACACCGTCCACCACATGCAGCGCGTCGTAGCGGCAGGCCTCCACACAGCTCCCAAGTCCCATGCAGCCGGACGAGCAGACCTTGCCGCCCCCGCACATCCGGTCGGCGGCAATGCAGTCCTGCACGCCCTCGCAGCGGCATTTTTCCTTTGCCCTGCCGCAGCCGCCCGAACAGAGCACACGCGCACGGACCGGCGTTTGTGCGCGCACCGCCACACCCATAATCTCCCCGATGCGTTTGGCGCAGCTCTCTCCCCCCGCGCGGCACGCATTGGCCGGAGCTTCACCTTTGACAATCGCCTCGGCCAGCGCGGCGCAGCCGCTGTAGCCGCAGCCGCCGCAGTTGGCGCCGGGCAGCGCCTCGGTGATCTGTCCGACGCGCTCATCGGTTTTGACCGCAAACAACCGGGACGCGACCGCCAGCAGAATGCCCAGCACAATCCCCAGCGCCGCGAAAATGCCGACCGGAATCAGAATCTCTGTCAGTTCCATATCCACCTCCCCTTTCCGCCTCAGAGCTGCACGCCCGAGAAGCAGGAGAATGCCATGGCCAGCAGCCCCGCCGCAATGAGCGTGATCGGAAAGCCCTTGAAGGCGCGGGGCGGGTCGGCATACGCCATGCGGGCACGCAGACCGGCGAACACCGTGATGGCCAGCGTAAAGCCGAGCGCGGCCGAGAAGCCGAAGCAGACCGCCTCGAGGAAGCTGTAATCCTCCTGCACAATCAGCAGTGCCGAGCTGAGCACCGCGCAGTTGGTGGTGATCAGGGGCAGATAAATACCCAGCGCGCTGTAGAGCGCCGGAATGAAGCGGCGCAGGAACATCTCAATGAACTGCACCAGTGCCGCAATGACCAGAATAAACGCCACGGTCTGCAGATATTCCAGACCGAAGGGCACCAGCAGGTAGCGGTAAACCGCCCATGTCGCGGCGCCCGAGACCGTCATGACGAAGGTGACAGCCATTCCCATGCCCAGCGCGGTATCCGGCTTTTCGGAGACGCCGAGGAAGGGGCAGCAGCCGTAAAACCGGGAAAAAATGAAGTTTTCCACCAGCACGGCCGAGAACATCAGCAGCAGAATGTCGGTAAAATTCATGTCTTGTTGTCCTCCTTCCGGTCGGCTGCCTGCCGCTCTGGAGTGTCCGCGTCAGGCGATCCGGCAGCCGGAGCCGCATCTCCGGGTACCCCGGAAATTGCGGCGCCCGAGGCGGAGATGACGGCCGCATCCGCAGCCGGTTCGGTTCCGGCGGCCGCAGGCTCCGCGCTCTGCCTTGCCCCGGAGCCGGCGCGTCTGCGCCTGCGCTCCTCGCTCATGCCGCGCAGCTTCTGCACCGCGGCAATCACAAAGCCCAGCGTGAGGAACGCGCCGGGGGGCAGCAGGAACACCACCATCTCCGGGTACGCTTCGGGCAGCACACGGAAGCCCAGCACCGAGCCCGAGCCGAGCAGCTCGCGCACGGTCCCGAGAATGCAGAGCGCAAAGGTGAAGCCCAGCCCCATGGCAAGGCCGTCCATTGCGCTTGGCAGCACCTTGTTCTTGGAAGCGAACGCCTCGGCACGGGCGAGGATGATGCAGTTGACCACGATCAGCGGAATGAACAGCCCCAGCGCCTGATAGAGCGAGTAGAGATAGGCCCGCATCAGCAGCTCCACCGCCGTGACAAAGCCCGAAACGATGACGATATAGGCGGCAATGCGCACCTGCCGGGGGATGAATTTGCGCAGCAGCGAGATGAACACATTGGAGCAGATGAGCACCGCCGTGGCGGCCATGCCCATGCCAAAGGCGTTCTCGAGCGAAGTGGTGGTTGCCAGCGTGGGGCACATGCCCAATAGCTGGACCAGCGTGGGGTTCTGGTCGAGAATCCCCTCCTTGAGCTGTTTGATGTATCGGTTCACTGCGCTTCCCCTCCCTTCACGGTCCGGTTCAGAATTTCAACGGCACGGTTGACGCCGTTCAGCACTGCGCGGGAGCTGACCGTGGCGCCCGCAATCGCGTCGACATCCTCTCCGAGCGTCAGCGTGCCGCTCTGTCCCTTATACTGATCCAGATAGGCCGCCTCCTGCACCCGGGAGCCAAGCCCCGGCGTTTCGCTCAGCGACACAATGCTCACGCCCAAGATCTTCCCGTCGGCCTCAAAGCCAACCGTCATGGAGATGTCCCCGCCAAAGCCCGGACTGGCAAGCTCCACGCAATAGCCGACCACGTTCTCTCCCTCAAGCACCTCATAGACCGGTTCGGCGTCCCCCTCCCCGCTCAGCGTGCGGTAGGTAATGGTTTCCGAGCCGAAGATGCGGACGATGGCCTGCCGCTTTTCCTCGGTCAGGTTCTGCTGATAGCGGCTGTCGGTCATCGCATGGACACCCGAAACCACCGCCGCCACCACGGCGCAGACAATGAGCAGCCGCGCACCGACGCCCAGCGCCTCCAGCACAGGACGCGCCGGCTTTGATGTTTCCTTGCGCCTCATGCGCCCTGCCCTCCTTCCTTGCGGTCATCGCCGCGCCGGTTTTTGCGCGTGCCGCCGCCATTTTGTTCGCGGCGCTTGCCGCGGCTTTTGCCGTAAACGCGGGGCTTGGTGAGCATATCGAGATACCAGACCAGCGCGTTCATAATGAGAATCGCAAAGGACACCCCCTCCGGATATCCCCCGAAATAGCGGATGAACACCACCAGCAGACCGCAGCCGCAGCCGTAAATCAGCCGGCCGGCCCCGGTGACGGGAGAGGTGACATAATCGGTCGCCATAAAGACGGCGCCCAGCACCAGTCCGCCGCTGCAGAGAGAGGCCGCCATGAAGGAGAGCCGGTCGGCACCTCCCTGCGGGAACACAAAGGTGAGCAGCGCCACGGTGCCGAGAAAGGAAACCGGAATCTGCCAGCCGATCACCCGTCGCGCCAGCAGATAGATTCCGCCCACCAACAGCAGCAGCGTGGAAACCTCGCCGATACAGCCCGCGGTTTTCCCAAGAAAGAGATCGGCCAGAGATTCCGTCGGCATCACGCCCACCTTCAGGGAGGCCAGCGGGGTTGCCGAGGCAACCGCGTCCACGCTCCCGGACGAGAGATAGGCGAACGGCTCGGAAAACTGCGTCATGCCGCTGGTCCACGCCAGCATCAGAAACACACGCGCTGCCAGCGCCGGGTTCATCACGTTCTTGCCGATGCCCCCGAAGAGCTGCTTGACCACAACAATGGCAAAGGCCGCGCCGACGACCGGGATATAGAGCGGCACGTCGGGCGAGAGATTCAGCCCCAGCAAGAGGCCGGTCACGGCGGCCGAGCAGTCGCGCACGGTCACGGGACGACGCAGCAGCTTCTGCGCGAGCAGCTCAAAGAGCACCGCCGACGCGACCGAGAGCAGCAGCACCAGCGCCGCGCGGGGACCAAAGGCCGCCACGCCCCAGAGGGTTGCTGGCGCCAGCGCAATCAGCACGTCGATCATCAGGCGGGTGGTGGTCACCCCCCGCCTCGCGTGCGGAGAAGGAGAAACGGTCAGCAGCTCCGGCATGGGCGCTGCCTGCGGATTGGTCTGGTTCATAGATGTACCTCTTTACATTTCATAAATCATATCAGCGGCAAAAGACCTTGAGGCTTTGCCTCAAACTCCACTGAAGAAACTTTTTTGAAAAAAGTTTCTTAAGAATCTTCAAAAAACTTTCAAAAAGGGGTATATGGCACAGCCGGAATGCCGGATCGGTTCCGGGCGCCCCGCCTCATGCCTGCCGGGCGGCCTTCAGGGCCGCGGCCTTGGCGCGGATGGCGCCCTTGGCTACCCGGATGTACTGCACAATCTCCACGCCGGCCGGGCAGTTGTAGGAGCAGGTTCCGCACTCCACGCAGCTCATCACATCCATCTCCTGCGCACGGTCGTAGTCCCGCGCCATGGCATATTGCGCGAGGTAGTTCGGCATCAGGTGCATCGGGCAGTGCGCCACGCACCTGCCGCAGTGGATGCAGGGCGAGTGCAGCGTGTTGATGCGGTCGTATGCCTCCGAAAACAGCAGAATGCCCGAGGTGCTCTTGACCACCGGCGTTTCGGGGTCCCAGAGCGCGTACCCCATCATCGGTCCCCCGGTGATCATCTTTTTCGGGGTCTGCGTCAGACCGCCGCAAAAGGCGATGAGATCCTGCACCGAAGCGCCCAGCGGCACCCGGACGTTTTTCGGCTGCCGCACGCAGTCACCCGCAACCGTGACAATGCGGCTGACCAGCGGCAGCCCCCGCCAGAAGGCGCGCGAGACGGCCGCGGCGGTCTCGGCGTTGAGAATCATGCAGCCCACATCGGCAGGCAGTTTCCCTGCCGGAATCTCCCGTCCGGTCAGCGCGTACACAAGCTGCCGCTCGTCCCCCTGCGGATATTTCGTCTTCATGACGGCCACCCGGATGTCGGCGTCCCTTCCCAGCGACTCCCGCTTTTTCAGACGCTCCTGCAGATGGGCAATCGCGTCCGGCTTGTTGTCCTCCACGGCCAGAATACCGGTTTTCACGCCCAGCGCGTGCATCACAACCTCCATGCCCGAGAGCACAATCTCCCCACGCTCGAGCAGCAGCCGGTGGTTGGCCGTGAGATACGGCTCGCACTCGGCGCAGTTGACAATCACGGCTTCGGCCTTGCCGACGGCGCTCTGGATTTTGGCATAGGTCGGAAAGGTCGCCCCGCCAAGGCCGCTGATGCCTGCCTGCCGGATCACCTCCACAATCTCCTCCGTCGTCGCTTCCTGCAGGCCCGTCTCGCGTGCGCGGATGCTCTCGTCCCACAGGCGTTGGCCGTCGTTGGCGATCACCACATTCTGAATCGGGGTTCCCACGGCGTTTCGCCGGGTGACGATTGCCTTGACCGTGCCCGAAACGCTGGCGTGCACCGGGCAGCCCAGCCCCTGCTCCACGGCTCCGATCACCTGCCCCATGCGCACCGTGTCCCCCGGCTTCACCACCGGCTGGGCAGGCGCACCGATGTGCTGGGAGAGCGGGATGGATACGCTGGCCGGCTCAGGCAGGCGCTCGGTGGCGCTGCCCGCCGTCTCCTTGTGCTCGTGCAGGTGCGTTCCGCCCCGGAAGGTATACTTTTTCATTGCTCCGCTCCATTCTTTCGGTCGGTTTTCCGTCGGTCCGCTGTTCTGCGCTCTGCCTGCATGCAGGCAAACCGGGCTATCCCGCGCACGGACTCGGATTTGTTATGTATATTATAATATAAAAGCTGCCATTTGTCAATTTGTCTTCGGTAAATTTCGTTCTTACTCTTGCAAAATTCAGGTAAAAGTGCTATAATTAGTTTTGAAATCCGTAAAGGAGTATTTCAACGTGAAGAAAGCAAAAAAAGCATGGAAAATCTGGCTCCTGGTGCTGCTCCTCACCGCCGTGACCGGCGTAGGAGGGATTCCGGGAATCATTTTCTCCGCTGTGCATGAGCAATACATCCTGATGGCACTGTGCATCGCACTGGTGGCACACGCCTTTTATGGGACCACCTTTTATGCCCTCGCGCTGGCCAATGCCGGGCATGACGCGCGCGTGGCCGGCGCCGTGGAGCAATACGGGCTGTGTGAGCTGCCCCAGATTGCCGCGGCCGCGTCCCTGCAGGAAGGCGTTGCCAAGCAAAGTCTTGTGCGCTGCCTGCGCAAGGGCTATCTGACCGGCTATATGCTGACCGACACCGGCATTGCCCCCATCGTCGATCAGCGCCCGCCCGAGCCGGAGCCACCCCGCTTCTGCACCTACTGCGGCCGTAAGCTCTCCCCGGGCGACAAGGTCTGCCCCGGCTGCGGCGCACCGGTGGACTGAACTTCCGCGCGAATCGCCCGCGTACCTGCCGCCAATCAAATGGCGGCAGGTACGCGCCGGCTTCCGCGCGCGCCGGGATGACGGAACAGACGGGATCGCTTCCCGAAAACGCCGCATCCCGAAATCATACGCTGCTTTCACCTCCATAAATTTATAGATTCCGCGTAAATAACAAATCTGAAAAACAAGGAGACTACCATGAGAAACAGAAACATCGGAACGCATCCCGCAATCGGAATCCGTCCCATTATCGACGCGCGCAGAGGCGCTCTGCAGGTCAGAGAGTCGCTCGAGGAGCAAACCATGAATATGGCGCGCAGCGCGGCGAAGCTGTTTGAGGAAAACCTGCGCTACGCCGACGGAACGCCGGTGCGCGTGGTGATTGCCGACACCACAATCGGCCGGGTCGGCGAGGCCGCCGCCTGTGCCGAGCAGTTCCAGCGCGAAAAGGTCGCGGTCACGCTCTCGGTCACGCCCTGCTGGTGCTACGGCTCCGAGACCATGGACATGGATCCCAAAACCATCAAGGCGGTTTGGGGCTTTAACGGGACCGAGCGCCCCGGCGCGGTTTATCTGGCCGCCGTGCTCGCCGCGCACGCGCAGAAGGGTCTGCCCGCCTTCGGCATTTACGGGCACGACGTGCAGAACGCCGATGAAACCGAAATTCCCGCCGACGTGAAGGAAAAGCTGCTCCGCTTCGGCCGCGCGGCCATTGCCGCCGTTTCGATGGAGGGCAAGTCCTATCTCCAGATCGGCGCGATGTGCATGGGCATTGCAGGCTCGCAGATCAACCCCGATTTCTTTGAGGACTACCTCGGCATGCGCGTGGAGTCGGTGGACGAGGTGGAGGTGCTCCGCCGCATCGAAAAGGGCATTTACGACCACGAGGAATACGAAAAAGCCATTGCATGGGTCAGGGAGAACTGCCCCGAGGGCTTCGACAAAAACCCGGATTTCATCCGCAAGTCTCCCGCGCAAAAGGAAAAGGACTGGGAGTTTACGGTGAAAACCGCGTTGATTATCCAGGACCTGATGAGCGGAAACGACCGCCTGCCGGACGACGCCAAAGAAGAGGCCGTTGGCCACAACGCGATTGCCGCGGGCTTCCAGGGTCAGCGGCAGTGGACCGATTACCTGCCCAATGCCGATTTTGCCGAGGCCATCTGCAACACCTCGTTCGACTGGAGCGGCGCGCGCGAGCCGTTTGTGGTGGCAACCGAAAACGATACGCTCAACGGCGTTTCGATGCTGCTGATGAAGCTGCTGACCAACCGTGCGCAGCTCTTTGCCGACGTGCGCACCTATTGGTCGGGCGACGCGGTCAAACGCGCAGCCGGCTATTCGATTGAGGGCAAGGCCAAAGAGGCCGACGGCTTCATTCACCTGATCAACTCAGGCGCTGCCGCGCTCGACTTCTCGGCCAAGGCGACCGATGCGGCCGGCAACCCCACCGTGAAAGCGTGGTATGATGTGACCGCGCAGGATCAGAAAAACATTCTCTCCGCCACCGACTGGTGCGCGGCCGACAACGGATATTTCCGGGGCGGCGGCTACTCCTCGCATTTTGTCACAGAGGCCGAAATTCCCTGCACCATGATGCGCCTGAATCTGGTCAAGGGTCTTGGCCCCGTGGTGCAGATTGCCGAGGGCTGGACGGTCAGGCTCCCGGCTGAGGTGACCGACATTCTCTGGAAGCGCACCGACTACACCTGGCCCTGCACCTGGTTCGCCCCCCGCTGCGACGGCAAGGAGGGCAGCCCCTTCAAAACCGCATACGACGTGATGAACCACTGGGGAGCCAATCACGGCGCCATCAGCTACGGGCACATCGGCGCCGACATCATCACGCTCTGCTCCATGCTGCGCATTCCGGTCTGTATGCACAACGTCCCCACAGAACAGATCTTCCGCCCGGCTGCATGGAATGCCTTCGGCTCTGACCCCGAAGGGCAGGATTACCGTGCCTGCGCCGCATATGGCGCGCGCTTTGCCAAAAACTGACGGCTGCCGGGTAACGCCCGACTTCGGATCACAATCCATATCATCCGAAAACCGGATTTTTTCGTAAGATTTCAATCGCCCCATATGCACAATTCCGCGCATGTGGGGCGATTGTTTCTTTCGGATGAAGCATAGCGTTTTGTGGGGAAAACTTTTGCAAAAAGTTTTCCCCACACCCTTTTCAAAAACCTCAAAAAATGGTTGGGGATAAAGCGGAACAAAGCGAACCACCCGACACCTGATGACAAGCGGATACTCTTGCAATACGAAGCGGATAGGCCCACACCGCAAAGCAACTGGACACACATTGAATCAATAATGCCGCAACGGTGTTTCTCATCCCTACCGGGTTTATACCACACTGGATGATGGCCGCATCTGCCGGTGTACGTTTCCACCGGTTCTCCACTGTTTTGAACTCCCGCTGCGCATCCCGCGCCGGTTTACCGGCATCGAGCGGACTGTCATCTTCTTTATCTCAATTGTTACCGGACTCGATAACTGGGATATGGGCGCGCGATAAGGGGGGTAAATAATTTTGCTTGCATTTCTTCTCAAAACATGCCATGAAAAGCGGCGGTCAGGTACCGGAGGTTGGGCATGTTTGGCGTTCGATGCCGGTAAACCGGCGCGGGATGCCTTGCCAAAGTTCTAAAGGATAGGCAAGCCGAAATGGAACTGATGTCTTTTGGTTTAGCGCGCGGCACATCTCAGATGCAGCTCAATTAGAATTTTCCCGGTACCGCGCATTCCGGCGCACCGTCCGCCCGTCTCCAACCTTTGTCTTACCCCCTGCTCAAGGTTTTTGAAAGGGGCGTGGGGAAAACTTTTTGCAAAAGTTTTCCCCACAAAATCTAGAATTGTCAAGATATGTGGAGTCGAAAAATGCCCATCAAGCGAGAGCCGAAATGGGCGTTTTGGAATATAAGCGAGAAAAAAATGAGAAAAATGCAAAGAAGAGGGAGGGATGGTTATCTCTCCACTTTCTTTTTGCGAATTTTTTGAGATTCATGG
>CALXUY010000092.1 GCA_944391805.1 uncultured Clostridia bacterium | reverse complement strand
TTCAGATTTCTCCTGCCCCTGCCATGATGAGTGGTCAAAAAAGATGCAGCCACGAAAATAGCACTGAAGTGCGAGAAAAACGGAGATATCGAGAGATTTCTCCGTTTTTTTCGACTCTGAAGTTTTTTGAAATTTTGTAGATGCATTTCGGGGTTTTTCAGTCTGTGGCTGGATTCGAACCCACGAAACGAACTGATACAATCCACTTCCTATTTTTCACAATTCCGTGTTTGGGTTCGAACCCGCGAATGGGTACCGGGATTTTGAAACCAAGTGCTCTCTTCACAAATTATTTACAAAGTCATGGATGCAACTGGTGCATTCCTAAAAAAGTGGACAAAAGAGCAGAAATATGGTATAATAATAGACACACAAGCAAGGAGGGAAAAAAGATGTCAACAATCAAATACGATGAAGACTTCAAAAAGTCACTGGTAACGCTACACCAAAGTGGGAAAACGCAGGCGCAGCTCTGCCGGGAATACGGCGTTTCGGAGTCGGCACTGTGCAAATGGGTGAAGCAGTACGCAACCGTACAGACCGACGACGGCGTGGGCCTGCGGCAGATCGAAGCGCGTCAGCAAGCCCCCGATCACCCGATTCTCTGGAATGTGCCCGAAACCGATTATCTGAAATTCTTTATTCTATATAGTCTGTATAGTCTGTCCGGCTTTTGCCGATGATAGTACCGTTTGTGTTTGAATTGTCAGATTTGTATGCGCGTTTGCAAAATCAATCGGCTTCCGCTCCGAACGACCGTTCCTCCCGCAAAGCGGTGCTTTTCGGAGATAACCAAAAACCGTGTCTCCTGTGGGATCCGCGGTTTTCATGAAAATGGTTTTGGTATGGCCGACAGCCCGGAAAATGGTTTGTGAGCGTGAGAGCCGCAGGAACGGAGCATAGAGCGCATCCATTGTATCTGCGGTGGGAGCTGCGCCCGAAGCACATGTCCGTAGCCTTGGGAGCAAAAGCGATTGGCGATATTCCGATTGGCAATACCCCTGCCCGGAAAGCGCTTCAGACCAAGCCGCCGTAGCCGGTGATTTTTTCGCGCAGGCGCGGCACATTCACTTCCGCAAGGCCGGTATCGCCGTCGATCGCCATCGCCGCGGCTATCCCCGCCGCCTCACCGATGCAGGAGGTGATCGGCATGACGCGAACCGCGGACAGCGCCTCATGTGTGGACGAGATGGACCGTCCTGCCACGATGACATTGTGGGACCGCACCGGAACCAAGGCTCCATAGGGCACCGTGTAATACTCGTTCGGCGGAAGATTCTGCTGAAAGGTTCCGGTTCCGGCGGGATTGTGAATGTCAATTCCGTATGCCCCGCGCGCAATGCTGTCCTCCCGTTTCCGCACCCCGGTCACATCCTCGGTTGTCAGGCAGGAAACCCCCACAATGCGCCGGCTCTCCCGGATTCCCGCCTCCACCGCGGAGGAGATCAGCTCGCACGCCTCCATTCCGGGGACATGCTCCCGCATAAAATGATACATCTCCAGCATCTGCTCCCGTAGCAGCATTTCTGCTCCGCTGACCTCCTCCACATCGGTCGGGTCCTTGACATTGGCGCGCGTGGTGTTCATATGCAGAACGTGATCGACCGAATAGCGGAAGGACAGCACATTCTCGCGCGGGTTCCGGATCTCTCCCCGCGCGCGCAGCTCCTGATACGCCGCAGTCGCCTGCCTGCGGTCAAAGCGCTCCATATCCACGTTGGCAAAGCGGAAGCAGAGGGTCATCGGCTGGCACAGCCCATCCTCCTCCCGCCCGAGCTGAAAGGGCAGGCCCGCAAAGGCGCAGAGATCGGCGTTTCCGGTTGCGTCGATCAATACCTTGGCGCGCAGCCGGAGCATACCGGAAACCGTGGCAACCATGACCGAGGTGATGCATCCGTCGGTCATCTCCGCCTCGCACAGCTTGGAGTGAAACAACACCTTGACGCCGGCCCGTGTGACCATCCGGTCAAGCAGAATTTTCAAAAGCTCATCCTTATACTGCTTGGAGTGCGGCGCGTTGCTCCCGCCCATGGCGTACAGCTCCTCCAGCATGGACAGATACAAGCCGGCGTTGACCTGACGGCCCGAACCGATTTCACAGTCCCGCATGAAGGGAAATACCAGCCCCGCAGTCGCCATGCCGCCCAGACAGCCGTACTTTTCAATCAGGAGAACCTGCTTGCCTTCCCGCGCGGCGGCAATCGCCGCCATCACACCGGCCAGCCCGCCACCGGCAACCAGCACATCGTAGCAATGCTCCAGCTTTTTCGGAACCAACACCCTGACATTCGCCATACGAATCTCCTCCATATTTCACAAGCAATGATAGTTATATTATACATGATTTTTCGGTTTTGTCAATTGCTTTTGCAAAAATAGTTGGAAAACCGGCCGGGAGCCGCGCACAGCCACCGGAAGCCGGAGCAAAAAAGCGGCAATGCCGAATGCACCCGGCAACGCCCGTTGCCGGGGAGCCGCCTCCGGCATTCCGGCAGCGGTTGCAGCGGCCCTCTGACGGCCGCCGACAGGAGCGCTTCGCGGCGGGAGATTTGCACCGCCCATCCCGGAAAAGCCAAAAGGGAACGGCAGAAAATTTCTGCCGTTCCCGCAGTCTGTCGAAAAAGTCACCATAAAAGGTGGCATATTTGCTTAAAAAATGGTATAATAGAAGCAGAAAAAGACAGGCGGTGAAGAGATGATAAGCAAGAGGCAAAGCGGAAGAGATATCATGGCC
>CALXUY010000091.1 GCA_944391805.1 uncultured Clostridia bacterium | reverse complement strand
AAGAAACCGTCGAGATTATCCGCATGAGCGAGGTTGACACGCAGACCGTTGAATGGCTATGGGAGCCGTATATCCCTTTCGGGAAAGTAACCATTGTGCAAGGCAACCCCGGCGAGGGCAAGACCACTTTTGCCCTACGCCTTGCCGCCGCTTGCACCACCGGGGGAACGCTGCCGGGAATGAAACCCTTGCCGCCATTCCAAGTGATTTACCAGACCGCCGAGGACGGGCTGGGTGATACCGTCAAGCCCCGCTTGATAGAAGCCGAAGCCGACCTTCATAAACTTTGATTTGACAAGTTCGGCGGGGTAGTCGTCCCCGGCGATACGGATTTCAAACCATCTGTCTGTACCATACGTATGGATTCCTCAATGATTTTCGCCCTCATGGGTGGAAACGTTATCTCCTTTTTTTGTTTCCATTATAGCGCAAAAAAAGCCTGCTGTCAATCACAAAAATGTGAATTTTTTAAAAACAGCATGGCTCTTTTGCCTTTTTTACCTGACTGCCGCAAAGAAAAGCCGGCGAAAGCCGAATACAACACCGCCGCACGCTCTGAACGGGTAGCATTCTCTTGCCCGCTCGACGATTTCGGCTTCAAACGCCTGCCCGTCCTCTTCTCCGAGCAGATCCAGATAAGGCCGCAGTCTCGTGCCCTTCACCCACTCCACCAACGCTTCGTGATCGGGCAGGTGATGATAATATTTCGTCTCCCATATGTCAAATGACGCGGAGCATCCCGAGAGAATATCGAAGTAATCCGAAGGCGCAAGTGTCTCATTTGTCGGCAGCACGGCCTTTTCCAAACCCCACTTCGGCTCCGCCGCCACCTCACGGATGATCCGATAAAGCGGCTCCTCCCCGTTCATCGGCACCTGTACCGCCAGAGTACCGCCGTCGTTCAACCGATCCATCAAAACAGGAATGAGCGTTTCATGGTGCGGAATCCACTGCAGGCAGGCATTGGAAAAGAGCAGATCGTATTTGCCCTCCAGCGCCGCCGCGTCACATAGACGGAATTGCAGCTCTGGATGCTCCTTCCGCGCTTTTTCAATCATATTGAGTGAGTTGTCGATCCCGATGATCTCGGCGCTTGGAATTAAGCTCTTCAGCACAGCAGTGCTGTTGCCCGGGCCACAGCCGATGTCCACAACGGTTCCGGGATTGCGGTTGGCCACATGCATCGCCAGATCCACCGCCGGCTGTGTTCTCTGATTTTTGAACTTGAGGTATTGATTTGCATTCCAATCCGACATTTGATGATCTCCAGTCCATTTGCAAAACCCAAACCGCGTCAATGCGCAAGGCTTCGAATCTCTCCGGAAAACCTGCGCATTGCGCTTTTTGGAGGTTTGTCAATTCACGGTTTAAATTTTCCTGTTTGCAGCCATTTCAAAATGATATTTGACAATCCCAAAATCAAGTCTTGTATAAAAGCCCCTGCCGCAGGTTGCCCTGACCGTTTCATCCGGTTGCAGCTCAAAATAAAATTTTTGCTGATTCATCGCCGTAGGAGCGAGGAGCGCCGCCTCCATTCCGCTCAAAAACCATGCGGGCATATCTTTCTGATAATTGCACAGACGATTGAGCGGCTTGCTTTTATGCGCAACGCCGTTTGTGCTCCCGTATCCGATGGAGATCAAGCAGGTCTCTTTCTCGCCCTTCCGGATTTCCGCACGGCTTTTTCCATGGGTCATCGCAACCCAGCAGGTGTTCAGCCCCAGCTCCTGAGCCTTCAGAACGATTTTCTCCCCGTAATAGCCAAGCGTTTCCTCCAGTGTTCCGGATTTTGCACCGACAAGGGAAACATAGTTTTTCACGCCCTTGAATTTCCCGTAATGCGCCATCATCGAATCAAAGCATTCCGGCTCATCATATAAAATCTGGATGTGCAGCCCGGTGTCGGCATTGATTTCTGCAATCCAATCATTCAGCACATGCCGTTTTTCCTGTTCAATTGCCCTGTCCTCATACTGGCGAACGCTGTGGCGTTCTCTCATGACTTCAAGAATATCCATTTCTATCACCCATCGTTTTTTCTTTTACCGGGCTTTTGTATCATTCCCACTCGACAAAGCCTAATCAATTTTGTTTAGAGACTATTCTCTGTCGTATTCGTGGTGCTTTTGATTATTTGATGTATCTATATTATCCTGTCTATATGGGCTAATATTATCAGTTTGTTATCGTGGTTGATAACAGGAATCGTTGTATTGTGAATAAATCGATAACTGCGGTAAGCAGTATTATAACTCTTTTCTCATAACGACAAAATCATCTCGTTTTTCTGTTATGACAAAGCCTGCCTTTTCATACAAGCGAACAGGCCCCGTGCAATCCCATTCGTATCTTTCTTCACGAATGACAGGAAAACTCTCGATGGCCGAATACTGGTTGGCTTTTGCATCACTTATAACTCTGTTCAAGAGAGCTGTTGCGACACCTTGTCCTCGAAAATTGGGAGCGACCTCAAAACAAACCACTGCGATTTCACGATTTGGAATATCTGAATGAAAATGAGATCCGCCGCAAGAATCGATTGGAAAATTTGCCCTATCGTTCGCATTACACCAACCAATTGCTTCTCCGTCCACATATGCCAAATAGCCCCTCAGAGCACCTGATGCAATTTGCTGTTCTGCAATTTCTCTTGATATTTTCCCAAAATCAGCTGCATCAGCATGATTGAATTTCGTCTGCCGTTCATTCTTGGTTATTTGATAGATTTGGCAATAGCATCGGTAAGGTGAATTGTCAGTAAATGCCCGGTTTTCAAAAAAATCAAAATAATCTCTGGCAAGTTGTGGGATTAGTGGTTTAATTGTAAAATTCATAATTGTAAAGCCCCTTTTCTTCTCATTCCCACTCAATGGTTCCGGTGGGCTTGGGAGTCAGATCGAACACCACGCGGTTGACGCCGGGCACCTCGGATGTGATGCGCTCGGTGATGCGGGTGAGCACCGCGAACGGAATTTCCGGCACGCTGGCGGTCATCGCGTCCACCGTATTCACGGCGCGCAGGATCACCGGATAGGCAAAGGTGCGCTTTCCGCCCGAAACGCCGACCGATTTGAAATCCGGAATGGCCGTGAAGTACTGCCACACCTTGCCCTCCAGCCCGTTTTTGGCGAACTCCTCGCGCAGAATCGCGTCGGACTCCCGCACTGCTTCCAGCCGGTCACGAGTGATCGCGCCAAGGCAACGCACGCCCAGTCCCGGTCCCGGGAAGGGCTGGCGGTATACCATATAGTCCGGCAGGCCGAGCGTGCTGCCCACCATGCGGACCTCATCCTTATACAGGAGCTTCAGGGGCTCCACAAGCCGCAGGTTCATACGCTCGGGCAGGCCCCCCACATTGTGGTGCGCCTTGACGGCGCCGTCGCTCTCGAGAATATCCGGGTAGATGGTGCCCTGCGCGAGGAACTCCACCCCTTCCTGCTTGCGAGCCTCTTCCTCAAACACATTGATGAACTCGGCACCGATGATCTTGCGCTTGCGCTCGGGCTCCTCTACGCCGGCCAGCTTGTCCAGGAACCGGTCCACCGCATCCACATAAATCAGGTTGGCGCCCATATCGTTGCGGAACACCGACACCACCTGCTCCGGCTCGCCCTTGCGCAAAAGCCCGTGGTTGACATGCACGCAGATGAGCTGCTGCCCCACGGCTCGGATCAGCAGCGCGGCAACCACCGAGGAGTCCACCCCGCCCGAGAGTGCCAGCAGCACCTTTTTATCGCCGATCTGCCGGCGCAGCTCTCTCAGTTGTTCGTCAATAAAAGCCTGCGCCAGTGCGGGTGTGTTGATGCGGGCCATGGTATCGGGTCTTCTGTTGTTTTCCATTTCGGCAATCTCCTAAATTATTCGTTGGTATAGTTGTCAAAATACCCCTGCACAAGCACCACAGGCGTTCCCTTATCCCCGGAGCCGCTGGTGAGGTCGCACAGCGAGCCGATCAGATCGGTGAGCTGACGCGGCGTGGTGCCCTGTGCCGCCATATTCCCGACCAGATTCGCGTCTTTGGCGCGGATGCTCTCTTCAATTGCGGCCCTGAGCGCCTCGCCGCTGAGATTTTTGAAGTCGTTGTCAGCCAGATATTTGAGCTTCAGCTCGTTCGGGGTTCCGATCAATCCGTCAGTAAAGGCCGGGGAAACCACCGGGTCGGCCAGCTCCCAGATCCTGCCCTTGGGATCCTTGAAGGCCCCGTCCCCGTACACCATGACCTCCACGTGCTTGCCGGTGGCCCGGAGCACGCGCGCCTGAATATCCTGCACCAGCGGGCGGCAATCCCGGGGGAACAGCTTGATTTTATCCTCGGTGGATTTGTTGGAGCCGAGCAGCCCATATTGCTCGTTGCAGCCGCTGCCGTTGACGGGCGAATTGAGCAGCTCGTCCAGGCTGCACACAACCTTTGCCCCCGCCGCCAGCAAAAGCCGCTTGGTGCGGGCACGGGTGTGAATGTCGCAGTTGATGATATGGTCGGCATAGGAAAGGATGGCCTTGGGCTGGTTGGCAAAGATGATTTCGACCTCGGCTCCGCAGGAACGGATCAGCTCACCGTAATACGCCACATAATCCACTCCTGTGAACTCATGTTTGTTCTCGCCGAACAGCTCACGGTAGCGCTCCAGCGTCAGCACATCGCTGTATGGGTTGACGCCGGCAGCGTCAAGCTGATCGAGACTGACCAGCTCGTTACCCACCTCGTCCGACGGATACGAGAGCATCAGCACAATTTTTTTCACTCCCATCGCAATGCCCCGCAGACAAATGGCAAAGCGATTGCGGGAAAGGATGGGGAAAATCACACCAACGGTATCACTCCCCAACTTGGCACGCACGTCGGCCGCGATGTCCTCCACACTCGCATAATTGCCCTGCGCCCGCGCCACAACCGATTCGGTCACGGCGATCACATCCCGGTCACGCAGCGAAAAGCCCTCTGCGGCAGCGGCACCCAGCACGCTGTCAACCACAATGGCGGCGAGATCATCTCCCTCCCGGATGATGGGACAGCGAATGCCCCTGGATACGGTCCCGACTTTGCGAATATTTTGCTCCATTTTGATAATCCTTTCTGTTTTGACGGAAGTTCCTGCTCTGCTTAGCCGGATTCCTTTTCTCCATTATTATACACGCTTACCGGCCGTTTGTCAAGAACCGTTTTTCATCAAACGCGCTTCCCGCGCCGCTTGCTCCTTTCCGAGAGACTGTATCCGCCTTCTTCCTTTGTTTGTAACTTTTGTATGAACTCTATTGACTTTTGCTTTTCAAACAGCTATAATAGTGAACCGTCCGAATTCGGATAAAACGGAGGCAAATATGGAGAATCGGATCACAGGGCGGCTGGCAAGGTTTAATCAATTGTGGAAGCAAATGGATGAAATTTACCACCAATATGCAAAAAAGCACAGGATTTCGGATATGACGCTTTGGCTGCTGTACTCACTGTATCAGAACAGTGCGGCATTTACCCAGCGCGAGCTGTGCGCCGAATGGCACTATCCTCCGCAAACCGTCAACTCCGCTCTGAAAAATCTCGAACGGCAGGGATATGTCAGACTCGAGTCGGTTTCCGGCAACCGGAAAAACAAGCTGGTTGTTCTGACCGAAGAAGGAAAAGAACTGACACAGGCAATGATCGCGCCGCTGGTTCAGGCGGAGCAGAACGCCTTTGGCGGAATGGAGGAAACAGAGACGGAGACATTGTTATCCCTGATTGAAGCGTATGTGGAGCTGCTGCAATCGACAGTGGACTGAATATCGCCGCCACAGAAAGCGCTTTTTGCTGCCTGACCGTCTCATTCCTGCCGGCAGCCTGCTTCCTCCCGGTCAGGCTCCTCCCTCCCGGATCTGACAAAGGAGGCCTGCGATCGGTAAAATGCCTGATCAGGCATTCTGCAAGGCAATCCAATTCAGCATATACTGGAGACAAAGAACGAAAAGGAGAAGTCTATGAATTCCGTCTCGTTGTACGCAAAAACACCACCGCTGAAGCTGTTTCTTCTCGCATCCTTCCCCGGTGCGGTAGGAATGCTGGCCTCGGCGCTCTACCAGATTCTGGACGGTATTTTTGTGGGACAGTTTTTAGGGGAAACGGCCTTTGCCGCCATCAATCTCGCCATGCCGTTTGTCATCATCAACTTTGCGCTGGCCGATCTGATCGGAGTGGGGTCGGCAGTGCCGATTTCGGTCTGTCTCGGCAAGAAGCAGGAGCAGGAGGCAAACAACATTTTCACCTGTGCCTGCCTGATGATTGTTGGAGCAGGCGTGCTTGTAGGCGGCGTGATGTATGCTGCCGCTCCGCTGCTGATTCAATTGATGGGAGCCGATGGGGCATTCGCCGAAATGGCTGTGCAATACCTTCAGGTTTACGCGCTCTGTTCGCCTGTGACGACCATCATTTTTGCGCTGGACAATTACCTGCGCATCAGCGGTTACATCAAGGGCAGCATGATGATGAATATTGTGATGTCGGCTTTGAGCGCCGGACTGGAGTTTCTGTTCCTCGGCGTGCTCCGCTGGGGGATCTGGGCGGCGGCGCTTGCCACCTGCACCGGCATGTGTGTCTGTGCCATCGCCGCGTTCATCCCGTTTTTCCGTGGGAAGGCATTGCTGCGCTTTTGCAGGCCGCATTTTCATGTTCAGATGCTGCGGCAGATTGTCTCCTGCGGAAGCCCGACCTTTCTGAACAACATCGCGGGAAGAATCACCTCGATTCTGATGAATGCGATTCTCGTTCGCATCAGCGGAGAGACAGCCGTATCGGTCTACGGAATTCTGATGTATGTGGACGGCTTTATCCAGCCGCTGATGTACGGAATGTGCGATTCCCTGCAGCCGGCCGTGGGATACAATTGGGGTGCGCGGAAGTATTCCCGTGTGCGGGCAATTGAAAAATGCTGCTTTGTGGCGAGCGGAATCGTCTCGCTTTTGTCCGTGGCTGTGATCCTGCTGCTGCCAAGGCAAATCACGGTTCTGTTCATGCCGAGCGCCAACGCGGAGCTTTTGCAGCTCTCGGTTGTGGCGCTTCAGCTCTTCAGCCTGACCTATCTGACGCGGTGGGTATCGTTTGCCTCCCAAAGCTATCTGATGGCAATCGAAAAGCCGCTGCCCTCCTCTCTGATTTCGGTTTCCACCGCTCTGGTTTTCCCGGTGCTGCTGATCTGCGCACTGTGGCCGCTGGGGCTGACCGGAATCTGGCTGAATTTTGCCGGCACCTCGCTGTTGGCCGCCATTCTCTCGGCCATCATTCTCTGGCGGATGCGGGGTGAACTGAAGCGGCCGGACGATGCAGCGTGAAAGCAGAGCCGCGATATAACAGCGGATTGCAGAGCCGCTTGCGCAAGGACGGCCGCCAAACCGTATTCATACCCAAAGCACCGCACGGATCGCCGTGACCCGTGCGGTGCGCAAACAAACAATCAATCCCCCGGCGGCAGTTCACACTGCCGCCGGGGGATTCGTTCAGATCTGCTCTCTGACATAGGCAATCTGTTCCTCCACCGATTGCACCGAGGTGCCGCCCTCGCTGATCCGGCGGCTCACACAGGCCTGCAGGTCAATGGCCTCGTAAACCGCTTCATCGAACAGCGGGCTGAAGCCGCGGTAGGTCTCCAGCGGCAGCTTTTCCAGCACGGTTCCCTGCGCGATGCAGTGCGCAACGATCTGCCCGGACACCTTGTAGGCCGAACGGAAGGGCAAGCCCCGGCGGACGAGGTAATCCGCCAGATCGGTGGCGTTGATAAAGCCGTTCTGCGCGGCCTGCAGCATCCGGTCGGCGCACACCTGCATGGTGTCGATCATCGGCGTGAGCACCGAAAGGCACATTTTTACGGTGTCCACCGCGTCGAACACGCACTCCTTGTCCTCCTGCATGTCCTTGTTATATGCCAGCGGAAGCCCCTTGAGCGTGGTGAGCAATGACAGCAGGTCGCCGTATACCCGTCCGGTTTTCCCCCGGATCAGCTCGGCCATGTCCGGGTTCTTTTTCTGCGGCATGATCGAGGAGCCGGTCGTATAGGCGTCCGACAGCTCGATGAAATGGAACTCCCAGCTCGACCACAGAATCAGCTCCTCCGAGAAGCGGGAGAGGTGCATCATGAGAATCGAGAGCGCGCCCATCAGCTCGACCGCAAAATCGCGGTCGGACACCCCATCCAGGCTGTTGCGGCAGATTCCGTCAAAGCCCAGGCGTTCGGCCTCCATGCGGCGGTCGGTATTGTAGGTGGTTCCGGCCAGCGCGCAGCAGCCGATGGGCGAGAGATTCATGCGCCGCCGGCAGTCTCCGAGGCGGTCAAGGTCGCGCAGCAGCATCATGGCGTATGCCATGAGGTGATGGCCGAAGGTGATCGGCTGCGCACGCTGCAGGTGCGTATATCCCGGCAGGATGGTGGCCTTGTGCTGCTCCGCCCGGTCGCAGAGCGTGCCGACCAGCGCGCGGAGCTGCCCGGAAATTTCGTCGGTTTCCCCACGCAGGTACATGCGGATATCCAGCGCAACCTGATCGTTCCGACTGCGCGCGGTGTGCAGCTTTTTTCCCACCTCGCCGATGCGGGCGGTCAGCTCCTGCTCCACAAACATATGAATGTCCTCGCAGCTCAGGTCAAACCGCAGCTTTCCGGATTCCAGGTCTTCGAGAATGCCCTGCAGACCGTCGATGAGCTGCCCGGCCTCGCTCTGCGTGATGATTCCCTTTGCACCCAGCATGGCCGCGTGCGCCATGCTGCCGGTGATGTCCTGCCGGAACATGCGGCTGTCAAAGCGGATGGAGGAATTGAAATCGTCGGCAATCCGATCGGTTTCGCCGGAGGTTCTGCCGGCCCACATTTTTTGCATGATCGTATCTCCTTTTACATCAAGGTCGGAACCTCCCGGAGGAAGGTTCCGACCAGACAATTGACCTAAGCTCCGAACGGCAAAGGTGCATCAAATAAAAATTAAACAAAGCTCCCATTTGTTACTTTTCTTTGAGGCCGAAGGCGCAAAGAAAAGTAACCAAAAGAAACGCCGTATAGGGGATTTCGCCCTCTGCGGAGGGAAACTTCTGCGTAGCAGAATTTCCGGCACCTCTGGTGCCTTGCGACCAAAGGGCTACTCGCCCTTGACCCCGCAAACTTTTAAAAAAGTTTGATCAAAACTTTTATCAAACTGACGAAAGCCGCTGCTTATTTTTTGCCGTCTACAATTGCCTGCACCTGGATGGGCAGCCCGAACAGGTTGATAAAGCCCTCGGCGTCCTTCTGGTTGTAATCGCTCTCGCCAAAGGTGGCAATCTCCTCGCTGTAAAGCGAATAGGGGCTCCACACGCCGGCGTTGATCATGTTGCCCTTGTAGAGCTTGAGGCGCACCTTGCCGGTGACCTTCTCCTGCGTTTTGTCAACAAATGCGCTCAGGGCCTCGCGCAGAGGGGTGAACCACTGGCCGTTGTAGACCAGCTCGGCAAAGGTGATGGCCAGCTTCTGCTTCTCGTGCGCGGTCATTTTATCGAGGCAGACCGATTCCAGAACGCTGTGCGCCTTGTAGAGAATGGTTCCGCCCGGAGTTTCGTACACACCGCGGCACTTCATGCCGACCAGGCGGTTCTCCACAATGTCGAGAATGCCGATACCGTTCTTGCCGCCGATCGCATTCAGCGCAAGAATGATCTCCTTGGCGCCCATGCGCTTGCCGTCCAGCGCCACCGGAACGCCCTGCTCAAACTCCAGCTCCACATAGGTTGGAGTGTCCGGCGCCTGCAGCGGGGATACGCCCATTTCGAGGAAGCCGGGCTTTTCGTACTGAGGCTCGTTGCCGGTATCCTCAAGGTCCATTCCCTCGTGCGAGAGGTGCCAAAGGTTTTTATCCTTGGAATAGTTGGTCTCGCGGTTGATTTTCAGAGGCACGTTGTGCGCCTCGGCGTAGGCAATTTCCTCGTCGCGGGATTTGATGTCCCACTCCCGCCAAGGGGCGATGATGGGCATGCTCGGTGCAAAATGTTTGATGGCAAGCTCAAACCGCACCTGGTCGTTGCCCTTTCCGGTGCAGCCGTGGCAAATCGCGTCGGCCTTTTCCTTGAGCGCCACCTCCACCAAGCCCTTGGCAATGCAGGGGCGGGCGTGGCTGGTGCCCAGCAGATATTCCTCATAGACCGCTCCGGCCTTCATTGTGGGGATGATATAGTTGTCCACATAGTCGTCGGTGAGATCGAGCACATAGAGCTTGGAGGCGCCGGTTTTGATGGCCTTTTCCTCCAGCCCCTCCAGCTCGTCGGCCTGCCCGACGTTGGCCGAAACCGCGATGACCTCACAGTTGTTGTAATTCTCCTTGAGCCACGGGATGATGATGGAGGTATCCAAACCACCCGAGTACGCCAGCACTACCTTTTTGATCTGTTCCTTGTTCATGCCAAACCTCCCTGCATATATGCAAAGTAAAATGAATAATCATGCATATATTATACATCAATGCCCGGTAAATGTCAAGCAAATACTGAATATTTTTTCAAATTTGACATTTTGAATCAATTCAGAGTGATCGCCGGGCGGTTTTTGGATACAATGATATGCCCGCGGTGCAAAAGCCCGCCCGCCAGACGGCGGGCGGGGGAATTTATTCGATAATTGGAGTTGCACGAGCTTGAATGCTATAATATGCTGAATAATTCCGAAACAGCTCTTGCCAATCAATAATAATATCCAGTGATTCTCCATCTGGTACTCCAAAATCTATTTGATATGTATGTACGTGTCCAGGCTGCAACACCAATTGTGTAGGAATAACAACCGTACACAATTTAAACGAAGCCAACTTTAACCAGCCCACAACAGGATCATAAACATCATATGCATGGGTCAGATGACTTATATCATCTTCTCCGGTTACATTAAATCCTATAGCTTCTGGAGCTCGATCATCATGATCAGGGGCATAAGTTGTAAGGTATCCCGTTGCATCCGCAGGACTGCCGGTTTGCTGGCATAGTTCCCTCAATGTATAAGGAATATTCATCCATCTAATTCTCTGAGAAAGGAGCAAACTACCTTCTCTATATGGCAATGCAACTGTAATCACCACTTCTATTTCCATAGGAGTGTCCGTATCGTTCTCGACGGTAAAAATTACACCCGTGGCATCATCCCATCCAAAATCATCCTGACTGCCTCCATTTTCATAACCCCAAATATTTTTATCAGAATCTCCTCCCTCAGCGGGAATATCCCCTTCTTCATCTCCACCTACAGTAATAGCTCCTTCAATGTTATAAGCATCAAAAACCGTAAAAGCAAGAAGATGAAAAGCATTCGCATCACCGCCAACGTATTTTCCAAGTACATTGGAGGTACCGCATATCAGAATTGCACAAACCAGAACCAAAAGCACCAGAATCTGCTGCCAGGAATTCTTTTTCATATTCAATCCACCTGTTCATAACTGAAAGAATAATTGATATTGTGGTTGCCATCCCCGGAAGGAAGGCCGTCTTCGGTGGCCATGACATAAATCGGGACATAAACATCATGCGTTGCGCGGGCTCCGGCCGTCAAAATCCCCTCAAAAGTAATTGTACTGGCATCTTGTTGAAAAACCGCCGCTCCGGTTGTGGGGGGAAGTGTATCGTACAGCAAGGTATACCCGGATGAGGGTTCCGCAAAAGTGATTGACGATGAATCCTGCTCCAGCTGTAATGTGATCTGATACCGGAAGGCAACCTCGGACGTCCCATTTGCGTCAAAATTGTTAACTTTAAAATAATAATAGTAGCAATACCATTTGCCGGCTTCAATGGTATTGTGAGTTTCATCAAGGGGAAAGAAATATGTAAACGGCGCATCCGCTCCATTGACCACCGTATACCTTATCTTCGCCACCCGCGCCGTGCTTGTGGTATTTCCGGTTGTCAGATACCTCGCGTACAGTCCGGTGACAAAATGCGAGGTGAGCAATACCAGACTGAGCAGCAGAACCGCGACATGATAAGGCTGAAAAACCCGCTTGCGTCTCTTTTGATTCATATGTATCCCCACCTCCTTTACGGTTTGTTTGGTTGCCTTTGGCCGTCAGTCGGCCTTTGTTTGCCGCGATTCCCCGGGCGCGTTGCCGCTTCCCTTTTGCTCTGTCATAACGCTGCCCGATTGGGTATCGCTTGCCGCATCATCCCCCTTTTCGTGGGATGTGCCCGCGGCATCCGGCGCATCGCTGTCCCCTTTGTCGAAACCGGCGCAGCCCTCTTTCAAACTGCCCGTATGACCGGGGGATGTGTCCGCTGTATCCGGCGTATTGCTATCCATTTGTGGAAACCGGCGCTGCCGGTGGCGCAGCCGGTCCATCTCGGCAAGAATGCGCTCGCGCTCGACCTTTGCCTCCTTGCGCCGCGCACGGCCCGGCAGCCAGAGCAGCAGAGTGGCCAGAAACAGCACGGCGCAAAAGCCGACCGGGGTTTTGAGCGCCTGAATCACCACTCCGACTTCCGGAACCCGCCCAACCACCTTGCCCTTGAGCTGCTCATACACAATCGGAGCGTCGGCCGCATTGTTCGCGTCTCCCTTTGTTACAACCTCCTGCCCGTTCAGCTCCACCACGCGGTGGACGATCAGTTCCCCCTTGCTCTGGTACACCACCACGTCCCCCACCGCATAGCTGTCTGACGCGCGCACCACAATCAGGTCGTTCACCGAAAGCTCCGGCTCCATGCTGCCCGACAGCACCACCGAAAAGCCGTAGCCAAACGGCATGGGCAGCCGGTTGCCGGCAAGCTGATTGGCATTCCAGATATACACATACACCCCGAGAATGCCGCCAACCAGCCCCAGCAGCGCCCAGTGCAGCAGAGCAGACAGCCATTTGCGCCTGCTTCTCTTTTCCGCCTTGTCAGGATTCATTGGTACGGCCTCCCGGCTCATTCCCGATTCCGCCGTTCGGCTCTGCGATAGCGGGCAAGAATGACCACTCCGAGAATCAGCAGAGCCAGCAGCACGCCGAGCAGCCACGGCAGGATACGGTTGAGCGCGGCGGCAAACCCACCGGGAGCCTCGCCCGCCGGCAGCATGGCAAGCGTATGTACCGTCAGACTCAGGGTCACGTCCTGCCCGTCGGCCAGATTGCCGAGCGCAGTGTCGAGCGCATCCGAACCACCCTCAAACGGCCAGCGCCACCCGAGCGTGTAGGCGATGTTTCCATGCGCCTCAATGCTGCCCTGATCGGCCACGCCGTCCAGCGCGGCAGCATCCGCCCAGCCGTCCGCGCCGCCGACAAGGGGCTGTCCGTCGGCTCCCTTGAGGCAGACCTCCACCGGAAGCTCTACCGAATCGACGCTGATATAGGCATGAAGGGCGACCGAATACAGCAGCTCCGCATCCCCGGTGTTTTTGAGCCGAAAGACAAACTCACCGTCGGTGCCCGGGGCAATCACACGGTCGCCGTCCCTGCCGGCAACCGTTATCCGGTTGCCCTCCCCGGTATAGGTCACACGGAACAGGTCGATCTGCGTGTCGTCGGAGATCACGGTGGAGCCGTCGTCCATCACCATTCCGGGGTTGGCGGTCAGGTCAATCGACACGTCGGAATCCCACTCGGTGAAATATCTGCTGAGCCGAAAGCCAAACACCACGCCGGTGATGACGATGCAGATCAGCAGCACACAGAGCAGCGCGGCAAACTTTTTGCCGGTTCCTCCGGCCGCGGAACGCCCCGCGCCGGAACCGCCGCCCTCTGCACCCCGCCTGCCATAAAGCAGAGCCGCCACTGCGGCAGTCAGTACGCCGGTACCGACAGCGGCCTTCCAAAAGCTGTCCTTCTCCTCGGATTCCGTCCGGCGTTTCGATTTCCGATCAGACTGATCGCTCATTTTGGTTTCACCTCATTTCATAACAGCATTCAGGAGTGTAAAGAAGGGTTCTCTCCCTTTCGCAGACGGCGGGACGGCACTCCGGCGATGATGCCAACCGTGCGGGCGCCTCTCGCCTCCTGCGAAAAAAAGAGAATCTCATCCGGCCCGGCCACGAGAGCCGGATGAGAAGATTCCGCCCGAAAGCGGGGAGAAATGGGTTAGTCGACCTGCTCCACGGTGACGGAGAGGTTGAGGGTGATGGTTGCAGGCGTCTCAGCATTGCCGAGAGCGGTATCATTTGTATCATTAACGGAAATCGGCCACTCCCAAGCAATGGTGACACCACCTGCGACCTCGGCAGTCGAAAGGTCTTTGCCAGCCTCGAAGTAAGTGTTTTTATCCACAATCGCCGTTGCAACAGCTTCTTCCAGTTCCTCGGCGCTCTCATACGTCGAGCCATCGATTTTAGTCTCACCTACTGTAAAGATAAGCGGGCAATAGAAGTCCGCGCCTACCATCCAGTTATCGCCGAGATCCAAAACCTGTTTAGAATCAGGAGCGCCAAAGGTTACCATAACGGCGACTTCCGGTGTGCCGGAAACACCAACGGTCCCCAGAACACCGCTGGTACCGGGGGCAACCACTGCAGTGTCGGCGCTGACACTCATGGTGAGGCCGGTGCCCTCTGTATCAGCCGCATACTCCTTCAGGAAAGCATTACCGGTTGAATCGTCAGCCTGAGCGGCAATCGTCACGCCCCACTTTGCAACGCGCGCGGTGGCCGTGGTGGAACCCTCAGTAACATACTTTGCAAACGTCCCGCTGATGACGCAGGTAGAGAGCAGGGTCAGAATCATCAGAACCGCTGCGATACGGGGGAAAACCCCTTTTTTCATCATAAAGTTCATGATGGAATCTCCTTTCAATCGTAATTTTTGGAAATGTATGGTTGCCGGGAGCATCCCGGCTTGCAATTGCGGCAAGGGCGAAAGATGGCCCTCTGCCCGGTCAGGCAAGCGCCCGGCCGGAAACACCGCCCGCCGCCCGGAGGCAGCGGAAGGCTTTGCCGACTGATATATTCATTTCCGGCGTGGCCCCCGGAAGATGAACCGAATATTGGAAGCGGAACCGCGGTTGCCGCCCGGAAAGCTCCGGGAACCGGCTCCCTGCCCCGCAATGAGGGGGTCCCATGCGTGCGCGCCCTTCGGCAAGCGTTGTAATACCCGCCAAACGGCATGCAGTATCCTGTCAGGGCGGGGCGCCGGCCCCGCGAAATGGATGTCTCCCGCGCGATGGGACGGATGCGCGCTACTTGGCGCTCCCTGCCGGCGTACCGGCAGTGTCGGCAGAGGCAGGATTGCTCTGCACATCGGCCGTATGATCGGCCTGCACATCGGATGTATGGTTTGGTTTGTCGGCCTCATTGGCCCGCACATCGGCTGTATAATTTGGTTCGTCGGCCGTATCGGCCTGCGCGTTGGCTGTACGGTTTGCAGCGGCAGCCGCGTCGGCCTGCGCTCCGTTTGCCGTTTGGTTTGGCGCATTGGCGGCTCCGGCGCCCCCGTCGGCGCCCGCGGCAATCTGGGTTTTCAGCGCCTCAAGCTGCGCGAGCAGATCCTCGCGGTCGCTGCTCTGCTCCTTTTCCATACGCCTGCGGCGGAGCAGATCGATGCCGATCAGCAGAACCAGCGGCACCACCACGCACACCAGCAGTCCCGGCGTGGTCTGCATGAACATGGCGACCTGCCCCAGCCCCGGAAGCCGCATCCGGTAAACACCGATGAGGTTTTCGGCCGGCACCGGCGTGCGGTCCTCGGTGTTGTTGGCGTCGCCCTTGGTGCGGAATTGCAGCCCGTCCTCCCGCAGCACCTCCACCACGCGGTGCGTCACTGTGCTGGTGCCGTTGCCGTCCGGATCGAAGAAGGTGATGATGTCGCCGACCTCAACCGACTCCGGGTCCACTGCCTTGGTAAATATCAGATCTCCGCTTTTGATTTCGGGATCCATCGAGTCGGTCAGTACGATCATCGGTGTGATACCGCCGATGCTGGGCACCTCGTCCGCGCTGACAAAGCTTTTCACAATCAAAATCAGATTGACAATCAACAACGGCAGCAGGATGACACAGGCTGCAATCCCAATCGCGGCTCCGACAATTTGCGAGCGGGTCCATTTTTTGTCTTTTTGTTTCATTTTCATCGACCTCTGTGATGTTTTTTTGTAATTTATGCTGCATTTTTATAACTGTCAGATATATTTTTTATCCCCAAAAACAAATTGTTTTTATTTATTTTGCATAAATTGCTTCTTTTTTTCGCATATAAATTTTAATTTTGAGACTATATTTGAAAATATATTGTTCTATGTTGCGAGCATCAAATATAACTCACCATTCACTTTTAAAGGCAAAATTACAATTATTTTGACCATTTTAGATAAAATTCGGCAAAATTTTATTCCCTTTTTTACTTGAATTACAGATGCCTGTCAAAACGTTCTCATTATATCATATCAAAAATAAAATGTCAAATCTATTAACAAACTAAAGCCATTTATAAATTCGCACGTCAAAATCAGATTTCAAAAAGTCATTCTCGGGATTTCAGTCGCGGCATTTTTCTCCATTCGTCGCAAAAAAGCACAGCCCTCCGATTGCCGGAAGGCTGTGCTTTACAACGGTTTTCTGTTCAGTTATGATTGACGTATGCTTTGATGATTTCAAACATGTCGGCGGAGATGACATGCTCGATTCGGCAGGCGTTCTCCTCGGCCAGCTCGGCATCCGCCCCCACCATGATGAGCAGCTCTGTAATCACTCTGTGCCTCTCATATATTGCGCTGGCCTGCTGCATTCCCGTCTCGGTCAGCGCAAGATCTCCGCCCGCGCCCATCACGACATACCCTTTTTTTTGCAGCAGATTCACCGCCCGCGAGACGCTCGGCCGCGAATAGCCCAGCTCCTCCGCCACATCCACGGAGCGCGAGGGGGCGCCGCGGTTTTTCAGCCGCAGAATGGTTTCGAGATACATTTCCTCGGATTCCCGATACTTCATGGTGATTCCCTCCTGACACCGCATGTTTCTTTGCAATCCTTCACACGATTCCAATTTTCTTCCTTGATTTTTCCGACGGCCTGCGATCGGTTCTGCGCCCGGCAAACAGACCGGCAGCCGACGCCAGATACCGGATATCAATGTGAATACGTTCTATTATACCTTATTTCCTCGGATTTGTAAAGGGGGTTTTGAAAAATGGTGCGCAAGTCCGACAATTCGTGCCGCGGACACTGCAGGGCTTGGTTTGCACCCATCCATGCCGTCGGCGCGCCCTGCGGGGCTGTCGGTTTCCCCGTGCGCTTTCTTCGTCGACGCCCTGCCGCATGGCGAAAGCAAAGCGGCGGACGCACAGACATCTCCATGCGCCCGCCGGGAAGACCGATGAGGTTTACCGGACATCGGGATAACCGTGCCGCCTCAGATACCGCCGCGCTGCCCACCGGACCGTTTCGGTGAGCACGGCAAAGGCAAGCACGCTGCCAATGATATACCACATGATATGCATCACCTGCCCTCCTTGTTTGCTTCTCCTCCTTTTTTATGCCCGTGACAGGCCCCGCTCATCGGGCAGGAGCCGCAGCCGCAGCCGCAGGAGGATTTTCCTTTTTTCCGATTCCGGATCAGACTGTATACAATGGCGCCCACAATCAGCAGCAGAGCCGCACAGATGAGGACGGTTGGAAGATTCACCGGCATGGGTTGGGTACTCCTTTCCAAAGCGTGCCGGAGCGGCACGCTTCTTTATAACAGTGTATTCGTCAGGATGCCGTCCTGACAGCCTTTTTGAGCCCGCGTCTCCCGGCAGGGCGGAAGAGCAGCCAGAGAATGCCGGCCAGCACCGCAAGCGCCGCCACGAGGCCGATCACATTCACCTCACCCGTGAAGAGCAGACCGAACTGGTAGATCATCAGCGCCACGGCATAGGCAAAGCCGCACTGGTATCCGATGGCGAACCAGGTCCACTTGGCCGAATTCATCTCCCGGCGGATGGCTCCGATGGCCGCAAAGCAGGGCGCGCAGAGCAGATTGAACACCAGGAAGGAAAATCCGCTGATGCCGGTAAAGGCCGCCGCGAGACTGGCGTAAACATTGCCGCCGGCACCGTAGAGAATGCCCATGGTTCCCACGATGTTCTCCTTGGCCACCAGTCCGGTCACCGAGGCCACGGCCGCCTGCCATGTGCCCCAGCCCAAGGGAGCGAAGATCCACGCAATCCCGGAGCCGATCGCCGCGAGGATGGAATATTCCAGCTCATCCTCGGCAAGCATCCGGAAGCTGCCGTCCACCACGCCGAAATAGCTGGTGAACCAGATGACGATGGTGGAGAGCAGAATGATGGTGCCCGCCTTTTTGATGAAGGACCAGCCGCGCTCCCACATCGAGCGGAGCACATTGCCCACGGTTGGCAGCCGGTAGGCCGGCAGCTCCATGACAAACGGAGCCGGGTCGCCGGCGAACATCCGGGTCTTTTTGAGCATGATGCCCGAGATGATGATGGCCGCAAGGCCGATGAAATAGGCCGAGGTCGCCACCAGCGGCGAATTGCCGAACAGTGCGCCGGCAATCATGGAGATAAAGGGAATCTTTGCTCCGCACGGGATGAAGGTTGTGGTGATGATGGTCATGCGCCGGTCGCGCTCGCTCTCAATGGTACGGCTTGCCATAATGCCGGGAACGCCGCAGCCCGAGCCGACCAGCATCGGGATAAAGGATTTGCCCGAGAGGCCGAAGCGCCGGAACACACGGTCGAGCACGAAGGCGATGCGGGAGAGATACCCGCAGGACTCGAGAAAGGCCAGCAGCAGAAAGAGCACGAGCATTTGCGGCACAAAGCCGAGCACCGCGCCGACACCGGCGATGATACCGTCAAGCAGCAGACCGTCCAGCCACTCGGGCGTGCCGGCAGCCTCCAGACCGTTTGCGGCCAGCACCGGGATGCCGGGCACCCAGACGCCGTATTCCTCCGGCGTCGGCGCGCCGGGCGCCGCCTTGTATTCGGTGTTGAGATACGCCTCCACCGCCGCCTCCAGATCGGTCTTGCCCGAAGCATACTCCGTGACCGCCAGCGTCTCCTCGTCGGTCACCTCATAGATCACGGAAGCGTCGGCCGGCACCAGATTCAAAAGCTCCCCGAGCGCAGCGCCGACCGCTTCGGCATTGTAGCTCTCGGACTCGGCATCCAGCGCGGCCGCGAGTTCTTCATTGCCGTATGCAGACAGGTAGGCTTGGATGATGGCGTCGCTGTCACCGTACTGCTCCGCTGCCTCCTCATATGCCGAGGAGCCGATGCCGAGCAGATGCCAGCCGTCGCCGAACAACCCGTCATTCGCCCAGTCGGTGGCAAAGGTCCCCACCGTCACCATAGACAGGTAATAAACCAGAAACATCACCGCCGCAAAAATGGGCAGCCCCGCCCAGCGGTTGGTGACAACACGGTCGATTTTGTCCGAGATCGACAACCCTCCCGCGTTCTTTTTGCGATAGCAATGGCGGATCATGTCCGAGATGTAGCCGTAGCGCTCGTTGATGACGATGCTGGCAGAGTCGTCGTCCAGCTTTTGCTCAACGGCCTGTATCTCCTTCTCGACGGCCTCGGCGACAGCGGCGTCGGGCTGCAGCTTCCCGAGAATCTTTTCGTCCCGCTCAAACAGCTTCAGGGCGTACCAACGGCGCTGCGCCTCGGGAAAGCCCGTGGCCGCCCGCGCCTCAATTGCAGACAGGGCCTGCTCCACAGGCTCCGAAAAGCGATGCACAGGCTGGGTCTTGTCGCTCTCCGCCGCACGGAGCACCTCCTCCACCGCCTCGTCAAGGCCGATGCCCTTCATGGCCGAAATTTCCACAACCCGGCAGCCAAGCCGGCGGGAAAGCTCCGGGATGTCGATGCGGTCGCCGCTTTTGCGCACCACGTCGATCATGTTCACCGCCACCACAACCGGAATGCCAAGCTCGGTGAGCTGTGTGGTCAGGTAAAGATTGCGCTCCAGATTGGTTCCGTCGACGATGTTCAGGATCACATCCGGCCGTTCGCCG
Source organism: uncultured Clostridia bacterium (assembly GCA_944391805.1). Lineage (GTDB taxonomy): Bacteria > Bacillota > Clostridia > Oscillospirales > CAG-272 > UMGS1865. The sequence continues at coordinate 17,243 of CALXUY010000091.1, read as the reverse complement.
GTCAGGTAGTTCCGCGCCACCACCTCCTCGGGGGTATACGGGGAAAGCGAGTAGATGCCAGGCAGGTCAGTGACCGTCACGCCCTCCCGCCGCCGGAGCTTTCCCTCCTTTTTTTCCACGGTCACGCCGGGCCAGTTGCCCACAAATTGGTTTGAACCGGTCAGCGCGTTGAACAGCGTGGTTTTGCCGCTGTTCGGATTTCCCGCAAGAGCAATGCGTATATTCATATGTATGTCCTCTCTTTCATGTTAGCAGTAACTAACTTCTGTGCCGAAAAAATGTCCGGAATTTCTTCTCCGGAGCTGTTATTCCACCTCGACCATTTCCGCATCCGCTTTGCGGACCGAAAGCTCATATCCGCGCACCGTAATTTCCACCGGATCCCCCAACGGCGCGACCTTGCGCACGGTGATTTCCGCACCCTTGGTGATTCCCATGTCCATCATGCGGCGCTTGACCGCCCCCTCTCCGTGCAGTCTGACGACCTTGACGCGGCTGCCGATTTCCGCCGTTCTGAGCGTTTTCATGCTGTTCTCCTCCGATCATTCATACCAAAATGTTCTGCGCCATTTCCCTGCTGACGGCAATTCTCGATTCCTTCACCTTCACAATCACATTGCCGCCCAGCGTATGTACAACCGTGACGCAGCCGCCCACCGAAAAGCCAAGCGCTTCCAGATGCTTTTTCATCTCCGGGCTTCCTCCCACCCGTTTGATCCGGCATTCCTCTCCGATTCCCGCAAGTGTCAGCGGCATTCCCTCATCCCTCCTTACCGATTGCTTTGCCATCCGCATAGAGCAATGGTGTTAGCTTTCGCTAACTCTGAAAAAATTATAGCACGCTTTCCTCATTCTGTCAAGCGATTTTGAAAAAATTTTTACATATGCCCGCAACTTTGGCATTATGAATGATGTTTGTTAGCAGGAACTAACATTTTGCTGTAAAAAATGACGGGCCTTTTGGGACGGATCTGCAAAGTGGAAACCGGGCAACCGCGGGTCGTTGCCCGGTGGCTTTGAGGCCCCCGACGGACACAGCACAAAGCCCTCCGCCCATCTGCCCCGTCAGATCGCAGCGACCCGAACGCCCGCCAGCACCCCGGCAACATCCTCCGGGCGGGGAGGCTGTGTGCCGGGCGTCATGCAGGCCGCCGTGCCGAAGGCCACAGCCTGTTGCAGCACCTCCGGGAGGGGCAGCCCCTGCGCGCTGGCCGCGAGAAAACCGGCAATGGTGCTGTCCCCGGCCCCGATCGTGGAGACCGGATGCTCCAGCCGGGGCACCGTCAGGGCAAAACGGCGCGCGCCGTCCGACCAGACTGCCCCCTCCCCGCCAAGGCTGATCATCACCTGCTCGGCCACGCCCTGACGCACCAGCTCCGCGGCGGCCTGTGCCGCCTCGGCCGGGGTGCGCACCGAAGAACCGAGAAAGCTCGCAATCTCCTGCTCGTTCGGCTTGATGAGCCACGGGCGAAGCAGCCGCAGATCTTCGGGGGTGAAGGAATTGGAGTCCACCGCCAGCCGCACGCCGGCGGAAATCAGCCGCCCGAGCATCCCGAGCACTTCCGGCTTCCCGAGGCCGCGCGGGTTCCGCCCGGCAAAAGCCAGCAGATCGCCGGGCCGGCAGTGCCGGTTCAACTCCTGCTCAACCGACTCCAAAAGCTCCGTGCGGACACGGAAGGTATCCAGACTGATGCGGGTTTCCCGGTCTTTCCCGGGGTGCAGGGTGATGTTTTCCCGGATCCGTCCGGGTGTGTAAAAGGGCACGCAGACAATGCCGTCCCTCTGGAGCGCCGCCTCAAAGGAGGCTCCGTTTTCCTCTCCGATCACAGCAAACGCAGTGTTGGCCACACCGTTGACGGTCAGCGCGCGGGAGATGTTGATGCCCTTTCCCCCCGCATCGCACTGAATGCTCTGCACGTAATTTTCTTTTCCAAGCTCCAGCGACTCCATGTAATAGTGAAGATCAAACGCCGGATTGAGTGTAACGGTTGTGATGGATTTCATAGGAAGCTCCTTTCCGGGGCGGCGGGCCGCACGCCTGCAAGCGGCGCGGAGACGCGCGGCGTCGGTACGGCATCCCTGCCGCTCTGCCCTGCTTTCCCTTCATTATAGCACATTGCCGGAATCGCGTCAAGACCCGACGCGCGTTTTGAACGCCAATTGCGAAACGAACAAATGACCGCCTCTCCCGGCGGTCATTTGAAAAAAAGCGATCAGCGTTCCGAACTGTAGACCGACTGTAGACAAAAGGCGCATCAAATAAAAATTGCACAAAAGCTTGGCAAATAAGAATAGGATTTGCAAGCAAATCCGCGAATCGCTTCGCGAGTTCGCCGCCGTATAGGGGAATTTCGCCCTCTGCGGAGTGAAACTTTTGCGATGCAAAATTTCCGGCGGCTCTGCCGCCTTGCGACCAAAGGGCTACTCGCCCTTGACCCCGGGAAACTTTTTGCGGAGCAAAAATTTCCGGCGGCTTGCCGCCTCAAACTCTTTGAAGAAAGTGAAACGTGCTGCGCACGTTGATCAAAACTTTCATCTAACTGACGAAAGCCGTTACTTACACGGGTGCAAATGCCCCATTTGTCGGCGCCCGGGACGGTTCCGGTTACGTTTTTGCATTCTGCCGGTTCGCGCGCTTCCGCAGCACAACGCCAGCCACGGGAGCCGCGGTGCACAGGGCAATGCAGAGATAGACAAACAGATTGCCGATGATGCTGTAGAGCGTCCTCCCGGTCCGGAAGCTGACCTCGCACACCGCATAGCCCTCTTCGAGCGGGTCAATCCAGCGCAGAATGCGGCCGTTCGGATCCAGCACGGTGGAAATACCGGTGTTGGCCGCGCGGAGCAGGTATCTGCCCTCCTCAATGGCGCGGAGCTGCGCCTGCGCCTGATGCTGGTAGACCGCGGCCGAATCGTAAAACCACGAATCGTTGCTGGAGATGATCATCAGCCCGGCGCCGTCCCGCACGCTTTCCAAGCCCAGCATTTCATAGATGGAATCAAAGCAGATCAGCGAACCGATCTCCCCCCACTCGGTGGAAAACAGAGCCGAGCCGCTGCCGGGGGTCAGATCATCGTCGAGCGCCGAGAGATTGGCCAGCGGCGGGATCAGCGTCATGATCAGCTCCCGCATAGGGACATATTCTCCGAACGGCACCAGATGCCGCTTGTCGTAGTGCTGCTCCGCAATGCTGCCGTCGGGATGGACCAGATAAAGCGAGTTGTATTCGCCGCTGTCGTCGGCATACAGTGCGCCGACAATCAGCGTCACGCCGCACTCCTGTGCCAGCCCGGATACAAAGTTTTGAAGGGAGCGGCTGGTATTGAGCACATACGGCAGAGCGGTCTCGGGCCAGACAACCAGCTCGGCTCCCTCGGCCGCCGCCTGTCGGGTCAGGTCTGCATACACCTGCTGCATTCTGTCCTCGCTGTTCCCGTCCCATTTCTCATGCGAATTGATGTTGCCCTGAATCACCGCGGCGGTGACGGTCTCCCCTTCCTCCGCGGGAAGGCTCATCGCAATGGCGCCGAACACCAGATTGCCGATCACCAGCCCCACGGCAAGCCCGCCGCACAGCACCTCACGGCGGGGATACAGGAGCGCAAAGGCGACAAGCCCGTTGACGGCCAACAGCAGAAAGCTGACCGCATAGGAGCCAAACGCCGAGGAAAGCTGCACCATTGGCAGCAGCTCAATCTGCCCCAGGCACAGCCGCCCCCACGGCACGCCGGCCCAGCTCAGGGTGGACGTCCATTCAAAAATCACCCAGAGCGCGGCAAACACAAAGGGTCTGAACATCGGAGCCCGGTCGAACACACCGGTCCTGTGAATCAGCCGGAAGAACAGAAAAATCAGTCCGCCCGGAATAGCCTGCAGCAGGCTCAGCCCCAGCCAGCCGGCCACAATCACGGCCAGAGACGAAGCGTTATCCAGCCCCACAAAGTCCAGCGGATACAGCCGGACGAACCAATGGTAGAGCACAAAATAATAGCAGAAAACCGTAAAAAAACCGTACAGGTAGCATTTGCGCAGGCGCACGCCCTCCCGGCCGCAGAGCAGAAAGGCTCCGGCGATCATGGGAACCATCGTGGCCCATTCGAGAAAGCCGACCTGCGGAAATACCAGTGTCAGCGCGGTGAGAATTGCACCCCCGCCGAGCAGGAGCGGCATGGCATACCGCTTTTGCAGAAACAAAGCCATCAGATGGTTTCCCCCTTCCGATATCCGAAATCCTTCAAAAACCAAATGCCGTCGGGGTCGAGTGCAAACTGTCTGCCCCGGAGATACGCCAGCACGCCCCCGTCGCCGTGAAAGCAGAATTGCAGACGGTAGGCGTAAAGCGCCTGATGCTTGTAGCCCTGCGCGCGGTCCTCGCGGTTGACGCCGTATTTTCCGTCCCCCAGCAGCGGGTGCCCGATGTGCGCCAGATGCGCGCGGATCTGATGTGTCCGGCCGGTCACCAGCTCCACCTCGAGCAGAGTCCGGTCCCCCTGCTCGCGCAGAATGCGGTACCTTGTGACAATCTCCTTGCAGCCCGGGCGGCGCTCGTCCGAGACCTCCACCGTATTGGAGACGCTGTCCTTGCGGAGCCAGCCGTGCAGGGTGTCCTGCCGCCGGGGCATTTTGCCGTGCACCGCGCAGAGGTAAAATTTTTTCACCTCGTCGTTCCGGATTCGTTCATTCATCTCGCGCAGCCCGGCCGCGGTTTTGGCGGCAATCACAATTCCGCCGGTGTTGCGGTCAATGCGGTTGCAGAGCGCCGGCGCAAAGGATTGCTCCTGCTCAGGGCAGTACTCCCCTTTTTGGGTCAGATAGGCCTGCAGATGCATCAGCAGTGTGTTGTCGGTCGCCGAGGCGTCCTCATGCACCAGCACGCCGGGGCGCTTGTTGAGCAGCAGGATGTGCGCATCCTCATACACAATATCCAGCTTCGGCGCGATGCGGCGGAGGGCCTGCGTGTCCTTTTCGGGGGAGCCGAAAAACTCGTCCCGGACGAACAGCTCCAGCTCGTCCCCCTCGCAGAGAATCTCCTCCGGATGCGTGCGGGCGCGGTTGCGCTTGATTTTTTTGGTACGGATGTATTTGTACATCAGCGAGGCCGGCAGCCCCTTTACAGCCTTGGACAAAAACTTATCCAGCCGCTGCCCCGCGTCATTGCGGTTGATTTTGAGAATGCGCATCGGAATCAAACAGCGGAGAAACCGCGACAGCTTCTCCGCCCCCCTTTTTCAGAATCATACCCGGTCAAAGCGTGCCGAAGATCCGGTCCCCCGCATCTCCCAGCCCCGGAACAATATAGGCGTGGTCGTTCAGCCCCTGGTCCAATGCCGCGGTGAAAATGTCCACATCCGGGTGCTCGGACTGCACACGGCGCACTCCCTCGGGCGCGGCCACAAGGCACATAAACCGGATCTTCCGGCAGCCGTGCTGCTTGAGCAGGGTCAGCGCGTCTGCGGCCGAGCCGCCGGTGGCCAGCATCGGGTCGGCCAGAATCACGCGGCGCTCCCCGATGTCGGGCGGCAGCTTGCAGTAATACTCCACCGGCAGGTGCGTGTCGGGATCCCGGTACAGGCCGATGTGCCCCACCTTTGCCACCGGAAGCAGACGGAGCAGCCCATCCACCATACCAAGCCCCGCGCGCAGAATCGGCACAATGGCCAGCTTTTTGCCCGAAATGGTGCTCGCCTGCATCCGGGCAAGCGGCGTTTCGATTTCCACAGGCTCCAGCGGCAGATCCCGCGTCAACTCATAGCCCATCAGCATGGAGATTTCCTCCAGCAGCTCGCGGAAATCCTTGGAGCCAGTCTTCTGGTTCCGCATAATCGAGAGCTTGTGCGCGACAAGCGGATGATTGACGATGTGCAGCTCACTCATGGTTCTCTCCTCCGTTTTCCTATTCATTATACAACGCATTCCGCATTTTTTCAAGCCCTATTTTTGTTTTCCGGTTCTTTTTTTGTAAAATTTATTTACTTTCAGCCAAATCCGTGGTAAAATAAAGGGGCAAATACCAACCGACAGAGGAACGCCCATGCACAACGCCGAATTGACCGCGGGAATTTACACCCTGGGATGCAAAGTGAATCAGTATGAATCCGAAGCGATTGCCGAGGCGCTGGCCGCGCGCGGCTTCCGGGTGCAGTCTCCCGCGCAGGTATGCGACCTCTACATCGTCAACACCTGCACCGTCACCGCCGAATCCGACCGCAAATCCTGTCAGATCATTCGCCGCGCCCTGCGAAGGAACCCGCAGGCCTGGATTCTGGTCACGGGGTGCCTCGCGCAGGTGTCGCCCGAGCGGATCGCCGCCATTCCGGGTGTGGACTTTGTATGCGGAAATTCCGAAAAGCTGGCGGTTGTGCGGGCAGCCGAGGCGCTGGCCGCCGCCGGCAGGAAAAACGCCTCGCCCGAGCTGCACTGTGCACCGCCCGACGCGCACGGCTTTGAGCCGATGCGGATCTCCCGCTTTGCACGCACCCGCGCCTATATCAAGATTGAGGACGGCTGTGAAAACCGCTGCGCCTACTGCATCATTCCCGCGGCGCGGGGACGGGTGCGCTCCAAGCCGCCGGAGGAGGTTCTGGCCGAGGCCGGGCGGCTGACCGCGGCGGGCTGCCGCGAGCTGGTGCTGACCGGGATAGAGACCGCGTCCTACGGCCGGGATCTGAACGGATGTACGCTTGCCGACCTGCTCTGCCGCATCGACCGCATCCCCGGCGTGGGACGGGTGCGGCTCGGCTCGCTCGACCCATCCCTGCTGCGGCCGGATTTTGTCGGCCGTATTGCCGCGCTCGGCTCGCTCGCCCCGCACTTTCACCTCTCCATGCAGAGCGGCTCGGACGGCGTGCTTGCCCGGATGCGGCGCAAATACAACACCCGCATGGCGCTCGACGGCATCGCCCGCCTGCGCGCGGCCATTCCGGATGTGCAGCTCACGGCCGACATGATCGTGGGCTTTCCGCAGGAGACCGAGGAGGAATTTGACCAGACGCTGCGCTTTGCCGAGGCCGTCGGATTTCTGAACATCCACATTTTCCCCTACTCCGAACGGGCCGGGACAACCGCAGCATCCATGCCGGGGCAGGTTCCCGAAGACATCCGGCACGCGCGGGCCGCGCGGCTTGCCGAGCTGCAGGCAGACATCCGCCGCAGGCTTCTCGACCGCATGAACGGCAGAACCGTGGAGGTTCTGTTTGAAACCTGGAAGAACGGCACCGCCACAGGACACACCCGGGAGTTCATCGAAGTGTCCTGCCCCTCCCGGGCGTCTCTGCACGCCCGTTTGCTCCCGGTGCGCATTCTCTCGAACAACGGCACGCAATGCACCGGCGAGCTGCTTGCCCCATCCACCACCCCCATCCAAGAAAGGAGCCGGAATCCGCTATGAATCAGACCGAAAACACCCCTGTCTACCGCTTTTGCGACCTGAACGCCCAGCAGCTTGAAGCGCTGCGTCAGCAGCTTGGGCTGCAGATGTCCGTGCAGATGCTGGCGCATTGCGCCTCCTACTACCGCAGCTATGAGCGGCGGCTGGACCCGACCGTTGAGGTGCTACGCCTTTTGGACGTGCTGGCCGCACTGCCGGCCCCGGCGGCAGCCACGGGGCTGCGTGAGCTGTACACCAACGACGCCTTTGCCGCAGCCACCTACTCCGACATGATGAACAAGCGGCGGGAGCTGTCCCCTTCGGCCGCGGCTCCGATCACAATCGGAGAGGCCCTGGGGCTGGCCTCCGCATATCTCAACCGGGCCGGAAAGTCTCCGGAGCTCCCCCATATCGCCCCCCGGCTCCGCTTTGAGGAGGACAGGACGCTCCGGGAGACGGGCAGAAACGGCGCAGGCAGCGCACCCGACTCGCTGAGCGGAATCCGCGCCGACGGCACGAGCGACACGGTGGGGACGGAGCACTCGGACTTTTCGCTTTTGCTGCGCACAGGTGAGCTGCCCGCCGTCGCTGAAGGCGACCAGTTCCTGATCCTGCACCGCGGCAATCTCCCGATGTGGAAATACCGCCCGCTTGCAGAGGCCTTTGTGCGCCGCTCCGACATTGCCGGAGGCGTCAAGCGAATTCTGACCATCCCGCAGGAGGGGCTCCTCCCCGCGCTGCTCCGGCTCTGCCGAGGGTTCTGCTGTGACCTGCGCAGGCTGCTGCCGGTCAGCCCGGCGGTCCCGCTCTCCACACTGGTCGGCCATTATGCCGACTACATGCTGCTGGCGCTTCCCGCGCCGCACGCCAAAGCCGTTGCGACGGCTGCCGCCGAGGCCGGTTTTCACCCTCTTCTCTTTGCCTATGTCGCGTCGGGCACCCGAGCGTCGCTGGTGTCCTCCCCCAGCCAGACGGTTTCTCTGGAAACCTCTTTTCTGGCAAGCCTCTTTTCCCGCTCCTCCGTCATCGCCAGGCTGCCGGACGAAGCCGCGCCCGGGCAAGACGCAGTGGACCACACGCCGACATCTGCCGCACACTGCCGCTATCTGCTGGCCGAGAAGGCCGTATCGGACCGGCTGACCGTGCGGAGCTGCACGGTCTCGGCAGCCCATGCGCAGACCGGCTCAGCCTTTTTCCGCACGGCGCTGCGAACCGCACTCGCTCCGGTGCTCTCCCTTGCCGCGGCCGGCAAGGATTACTCCCGCCAACGGCTGGCAGTCGGACTGAAGCTCCCGGCCGGCCCGCTCTCTCCCGAGCAGACCGGAGAGGCGGTTGCAGCCATCCTCGGACTTTACCGGGTGCAGACCGAGCTGGGGCTTCCGGCTTCGACGGCATCCATACAGACCGACAGGAAAGCCGAGCATCCGGCGCTGACCGTATTTGCCTACGCGGCCGGCGGAAGCGCCCCCGGTCGGCCGGCCGCCTCCGGCACACAGCCCTCCGCGGCCCACTCGGCATCCCGTCAGCATTCCCCGCTCCCCTCCCGCCTTGTCTCGGTGGGAAACCATGTCTATTGTGTCGCACCGGCAGTCGGCGGAGACGGCCTGCCTGATTTTGCGCTGCTTCGCCGTCTGCTCACCGACCTTGGCGCATGGCACGCACGGGGGGCGATTCACAGCGCGCGCGTGATCTGCGGCGAGTGCCTGACCGATGCGCTCGCGTCCATGTCGGGCGGCGGACGGACCGCACGGATGACCGACCCCGCCTCTCTGTTCGGAGATCAAATCCCGTTGGCCATCCTGCTGGAGTCGGAAGATCAGCTTCCCTTCTCACTTGTGGCCGAGGTCATAGCGGCACCGGAAGAGCAGGCCGACGCGCAAGCCGTTCTGCCCCCGCTGACCGGAGAATCGCTGATCTGGAGCGACCCGTGCGAGGCTGTGCTGGTGGCCGACCGTGCCGACGCCGGCGCGCGTTCGCTGGCCGCGCGGCTGACACAGCATGGGTTCCTGTGCAGCGTGCTCGATGAGGACACCGCCGCCGGTCCGCTCTCGCGTGCCATTCTGACCGCCCGCCTCGTGATCCTGTGCGGGGAAGCCTCCCTGCCCGATGACGAACGGGTGCGCTTTGCGCTGAATACCCAGCAGGCCGCCGGCGGACTTCTGCTCAGCGCGGGAGCCCGTGCGGAACTCCCGCCGGAGCTTCCCGCCATCCGCTATCCGGACGGCATTCCGGAGGCGTTATTTGACCGGATACTCGGTCTCTGAACCGGAAATCTCGGATTTTTTGCGAAAAAAATCATTTATTCTCCGGAAAAGTTTGAAAAAACACTTGCAATTCTTTCTGATTTATGGTATAATGAGCAATGTTGTACAGTATTTTCTGCCCCGTACGATGCGAGTTACGGTGAAGCGTTAAATGTAGGAGGTGTCAAAAATGGCAAAGTGCTGTATCTGCGGCAAGGGCGTTGTGTTCGGCCAGAACGTTTCTCACTCCCACCGGAAAACCAACAGAGCATGGAAGCCCAACATTCGCAAAATCAGAGTGGAAGGCAGCAAATCCATCAACGTTTGTTCCCGTTGCCTGCGCACCATGAAAAAGGCTTGATCGCTGATTTTGCAAGCATTGTGCAAATAGAGAGTATGGCGGACACATCCAACGGTGTCTGCCATTTCTTTTCCCGTTTCAATCACCGCCGCACGGCATGGAGAGTCTATGAAAAAAGATCAAATTGAACGTATCAATGCGCTGGCCAGAAAAGCAAAGCAAGGCCCCCTCACCCCCGAGGAGGCAGCCGAACAGAAGGCGCTGCGTGAGGAATACCTGCGCGAATTCCGGGCACAATTTCAGTCGATGCTCGATCACACGGTCATTCAGGATCCCGACGGCAGCCGGTATCCCCTGAATACCCTGCGCAAACCCGACCGCAAGGCAGAGGACGGAGCAGACACGGACGCCGGCTCCAAACCGCCGCGGGGCTGACGCTGTCCCCTGCCCCGGTTAACCGACGGGCACCGGCCGCCGGACTGCGGTAAAAATCAAAAAACACTTTACAAATGCCTCATTTTATGGTATACTGTAAGCAGGAATATTTTGACTGGAACGGAGGCCTGAAAACATGCGGCTGTTGACCGAGCAAACCCACACCGCCGAAGAAACCGAGGCTTGCGGAGCCGCGCTGGCGCGCAGAATGTGTGCAGACGCTTCCATGCCTCCCTTTGTGGCGCTCTGCGGCGACCTCGGCGCGGGAAAAACCGCCTTTGTGCGGGGGTTTGTTTCGGTCATCGCGCCGCACACACGGGTTCGCTCGCCTACCTTCTCGCTGGTCAACGAATACCCCGCCAGCCCGCGGCCGGTGTTTCACTTTGATATGTACCGCATCACGGGAGAAGACGATCTGGCATCGGTCGGCTTTGACGATTACCTCACCCGCCCCGGCATCTGCCTTGTGGAGTGGAGCGAGAACATCCCCTATGCCCTGCCGGATGCTTACGTCCGGGTCTGCATCGAAAAGGACAGGCCCGGGCAGCCCGACAGCCGCCGGATCACCATAGAACAGATCGGAGAAGCAAGGTTATGAAGATTCTGGCGCTGGAAAGCGCGGCGCTCACGGCATCGGCCGCCGTCTGCGAGGACGAGCACCTGCTGGGAGAAACCCTATTGAATAACGGTCATACGCACAGCGAAACCCTGCTGCCGATGGCCGAGGCACTGCTCGGCTCGCTGGGGCTGACCGCGGCCGACATCGATCTGTTCGCGGTTTCGGCCGGCCCCGGTTCCTTTACCGGAGTCCGGATCGGCGTAGCGACCGCAAAGGGACTTGCCTTCGGCTCGGGAAAGCCCTGCATCGGCGTTTCCACACTCGAGGCGCTGGCCTGCAATCTGCCGATTCCCGGCGGCCTGATCTGCCCCGCAATGAACGCCCGCCGCGGGCAGGTATACACGGCGCTCTTCCGCGGACGGGCAGCGACCGACACGCAGCTCACGCCCGAGCGGCTGATGCCGGACTCGGCCATTCCGATCTCCGAGCTGGACGCCATTCTGAAGCGCTACGACGAGCCGGTTTACCTTTGCGGAGACGGGTACGAGCTCTGCGCAGCCGGGCTGCACCATCCGATCGGGAACACCCCGGATCGGCTGCGCTGGCAGAGCGCGGCATCGGTCGCGCGCGCGGCGCTGGCCGCCTACCGTGCGGGGGTACGAACCACCGACGCAGAGCTGAAGCCCATCTATCTCCGCCCCTGCCAGGCCGAGCGCGAGAGAATGGCGCGGGAACAGGCCGCGCAGGCGACTGACGCGCATGGGATGCATTCCCGCTGACCGGAATTCCCTCCCCCGACCAAACAAGCAATTCAACCGAAAGGAAGCACCTCTGATGAACAAACCGACCTGCGTTACCATTGGCTCCGACCATGCGGGCTATACGCTCAAATGCAAAATTATCGTCCACCTCAGGGAATGCGGCGTGGACACCGTTGATGTGGGGACCCACTCCACCGAAAGCTGCGACTATCCGGAGTTCGCGCACGCGGTGTGCAAAAACATTCAGGAGGGGGTCACCGAGCTGGGCATTCTGGTCTGCGGCACCGGCATCGGCATGTCCATTGCCGCCAACAAGCACCGCGGCATCCGCGCGGCAGCCTGCTCGGACACCTTCAGCGCGCGCCTGACCCGCCTGCACAACAACGCCAACGTGCTGTGCATCGGAGAGCGCGTGGTGGGAGAGGGGCTGGCCTGCGACTTGGTGGACGCCTTTCTCGAAGCCGGGTTTGAAGGCGGCAAGCACCAGCGCCGGATCGACATGATTGCCGCAATTGAGCAAAGCCAGCACTGAATATACAGACAGGCAGCAGAATCCACACGAAAGGACGATCTCCGATCATGCGCAGTCTCACCAAACGAATCGCAAGTATTCTCCTCTCCCCCAAGCCCCGCGAGGCGACGGCGGCCATCGTTCTTGCCGCCGGAAGCTCCACCCGCATGGGGGGGGATGTGTCCAAGCAGTTCATCGAGCTATGCGGCATCCCGGTTCTGGCGCACACCCTTCTGGCCTATCAGGCCACGCCGTCCGTCAGCGAAATCATTGTTGCGGCGCGCCGCGAGGATTTTGACCGGATTGCCGCAATCCGCAAGGAATACGGCATCACCAAGCTGCGCCATGTGGTGACCGGCGGCAAAAGCCGGCAGGAGTCGGCCGCCCGGGCATTCGCCAAAATCGGCCCCGACATCCGCTATGTTGCCGTTGCGGACGGTGCGCGCTGCCTGACCACCCCGACCGAGATTGAGGAGGTTTGCACCGAGGCCTACCGGTGCCGCGCGGCCAGCGCCGCGCAGCGCGTGGTGGGCACCATAAAGCGCACCAACAAAAAAGGCTCGGTCACCGGTACCGTGAACCGTGAAAACCTGTGGGAGGCACAGACGCCGCAGGTCTTTCATGTCGCGCTCTATGCCGCCGCTCTGCAGCGCGCCGAACGGGACGGCTGGGACGCCACCGACGACAACGCAATGGTCGAGCGCATCGGTCAGCGCGTGCAGCTTGTGGAATGCAGCAAGGAAAACATCAAAATCACCACGCCCGAGGATCTGCGACTGGCTACGGCCATTCTTGCCCTGCGTGTTGCCGAAGCGGAGGAGGAATCATGATTCCATGGCGCATTGGTCACGGCTATGACGTGCACCGGCTGACAGCCGGGCGGAAGCTGATTCTCGGCGGAGTGGACATTCCGCACGAAACCGGGCTGCTGGGGCACTCGGACGCCGACGTGCTCACCCACGCGGTGATGGACGCGCTGCTGGGTGCGCTCGCGCTGGGAGACATCGGCAAGCTGTTCCCGGATACCGACCCCGCCTACGCGGGAGCCGACAGCCTTGCGCTGGCCCGCGAGGTTGCCGCCCGCGTCCGCGCGGAAGGCTGGCAGATCGGGAACATCGACGCGACCATCCTTGCCCAGGCGCCAAAGCTCGCGCCGCACATCCCCGCAATGCGGAAAAAGCTCGCGTTCTGTCTTGGCATTCCGGAGGACTGCGTCAGTGTCAAGGCCACCACCGAGGAGCATCTCGGATTTACCGGGGAAAAGCTGGGCATCGCCGCTCACGCGGTCTGCCTGCTCTGCCGCGCCGATGGGCAAATATGAAAAGCATACAGCTCCCGGATCGATACTCCCCACATCCTTTGTGTTCCGCTTCCCTTCCGGGTTCCCGTATGCGCGCTTTCCTTCACAGGATATGCCCGGCTCCGCTTTTTTGACAAAAATCGGCAGCCCCTGTCATCCATTTTTTTGAGTGAGGTTCAGCTATGATTTACATTGCGCCTTCTTTATTAGCCGCGGATTTTGCCAATCTCGAAAGCTGCGTCAAGCGCGTGACCGACGCCGGCGCCAACTACCTGCATCTCGACGTGATGGACGGTGCTTTTGTACCGAACATCAGCTTTGGCGCCCCCGTGATTGCGGCGCTGCGCCACCGCAGCAAGCTGATTTTTGACGTGCACCTGATGATCAACGACCCCATCCGCTACATCCGGGATTTTGTGAAGGCCGGAGCGGACATCATCACAATCCATCTGGAAAGCTGTGCGGATCCCCTGCCCGTAATCCGGAGCATCCGCGATATGGAGGTGCGCTGCGGACTGGCCATTTCCCCGGCCACTCCGGTGGAAAGAATCATTCCCTATCTTCCCGAAATCGATATGGCGCTGGTCATGACCGTGGTTCCCGGCTTTGGGGGTCAGGCGCTGATCCCCGAAACACTGGACAAGGTGCGGGTAATCCGCCGGCATGTAGAGTCCAAAAAGCTGAAGCTGGATATTGAGGTGGACGGCGGTCTGAAGCCGGACAACGTGGGGCTTGCGACGTCGGCCGGAGCCAATATCATTGTGGCAGGCTCCTCGATTTTTCAGGCCAAACGCCCCCGCTCGGTGATCTCGGCAATGAGAGCCACGGCCGAGGAGCACCCGTTTCAGGGATAGCTCGTGAGAGAGGGAAAGATCTTGGAGGGAAAAAGACCTTGGAGGGAAAAAGACCTTGGAGGGAGGGCGCCTCTTGAAAGAGGCCGCCCTCCCTCCAAGCCTCCCTCCTCCGAGAACTTTTTCCCCGCCGATGCCCCCGTCGGCCGGCTTCCGTATAGCAGTGCGAGGGTCGGGACATCGGCGGGGAAATTCCCGTTCGGGATAGGCGGCTGGCAGCGCACGGCGGATGGGGAGTGAATAGCTGGCCTCAATGCTTCGCTTTTTTCTGCGCGCTGTTGCCTTATCCCATGAAAGAGGCATCGAAATCCACATGCACCGCTGCATGTGAACCGGTCATTATGCTTTTGCTTCAGCAACGGGCATTCCGAGGGCTGTCTTGTTTCAAATGGACTTGCGTAAAACTCGCCCTTTTGATTGCGGCTCCACTCTGTCTACCGCTCCCTTGATAGAACCAACCACTGTTTTATTGGAACCGTCAATAACAAACAGGCATCCGCACTAGCGGCATGTCCGTTCGTTTCCCGATTCAAATGTGCCGTCTGAACCAATCAAGGATATTTGTTCGTCACCAACGGCAAACCAAAAGCCGTGCTCCGAAAGAGACTTTCCCGGCGCATGCTCCGTCACAGCCGAATTTTATACCAAGCTGCAAAAACCGGAGCATGCGCCGGGAAAAGTTCTCGGAGGTGGGAGGCTTGGAGGGAGGGCGCCTCTTTCAAGAGGTGCCCTCCCTCCAAGGTCTTTTCCCCTCCAAGGCCTTTTCCAGCAAAAATACCGGATATGGGTCTCCGCGGTGATAGCCGAGCTTTTCGGCCAGCGCGACCGACGGCAGATTGGCGGCGTCCCAGCTCGGATAGAGTCCGCGGTCCAGACACGCGAGAATCAGCGCCGCACCGCAGGCATATGCAAGACCGCGGCGGCGGGAATCGGCCCGGGTGTCGATTTCAATCTCAATGCCCGCCGAATAGGAGGAATAGGAAGAGGCGCCCGCCACAAGCTGCCCTTCCCGAAGCACGGCAAAGCCCAGCCCGTTCCGTGCATAATCGGCCGCGTCCCGGTACTGCGCCACCAGATCCCGACTCCATGGCTGGGAAAGGCAGCGCCAATACAGTGCCTCTCCAATGGGGTGAATGGCATACCCCGCCGGCAAAGACCGCACTGCCCGGAGCAGGAGCGCACGGTCAAACACATCCGGTTCCTTGCGGATGGCATATCGCTCCGCACGAGTCGCCTGCGTTCCCAAAACCGCATCCATCGTCCGCAGCCATTCCCGGTTCTGCGGAACCAGAATCACTGTCCGGCGCGCAACGGCTGCCCGAAGCAGCTCCTCCGAAGGGCGGCCGGCAAAAAAGCCAAAATCCCCCAGCAGAGCCGCCGCGCCGGACGGATCGGTCTCCCGATCGGCATAAATCTCCCCCATTCTTCCCTCGAGACAGGAGAAAATCATAGTCTCCTCCCAGCCCGCAAACAGCGCCTGCGCGTTCTGCGGGTGGATCCGTTTGACAGCCATCGCCCGGTTCCCCTCCTCTCAAAGATCGCTCTCGTGCCTGCGGCGGAAGCTGCGCGGAGACAGGCCGGTGTTCCGCTTGACCAGCGACGAGAAAAATTTGACGTCCTGATACCCCACCATGCGGGTAATTTCCTCCAGTGTCCGGTTGGAGCCCGAGAGCAGACGACAGCCCTCCATCACCCGGTAATTCTGAAGGTAGGTCATAAACGAAACCCCGGTGCCGTCCTTGAACTTTTTGCTGACATAGGGGAGACTGTAGTTGAGCCTCCGGGCCAGCTCCTGCAGCGTCAGCGGCTCCATGTAGTGCTGCCGCACATACTCGGTGAGAAAACCGCAGATGTCCTGTCCCGCCGCCGCTGCCTGCGCATCGTCCAGACGGCGCATGGTCAGGAGCAGGATTTCAACCAGATAGCATCGCAGAAACTCGGTATAGCCGGCATTCCGGTTTTCAATTTCCTCCTTCATCCGTTCCATCAGCTCCAGAATCCGACCGTCCGCGTCGTGAAATACCATGCGCGCCGGGTTCTGCACCAATGCCTGCATATTGAAGTGCAGCAGATAGTGCTCCAGCAGCGCGCGCAGGCTTTTGGTTCCCTTGAGGACCGGATCGAGCAGCTCGGGCAAAAAGAGGCAATCGATGTTGTCGTAGCCCCTCCCGTCCCGGTTGCAGTAGCTGTGCCGGCTGCCGTAGTCCACAATCAGATAATCCCCTGGCCCCAGCATGGTGGTCTGCCCGTCCAGTGTGTGCTCCGCGGTGCCCCGCAGGATGTAGGTCAGCTCGAGGAACTCATGGTCGTGCATGGCCACAACCTCCATGTCACGGTGCTCCTCCATCATCAGCTTTTCTTTCTTCAGCACCGGAATGATGTGCCGCCAGCGATTGTTCGGATTGGTTTTCTGCATCTGAAAAATGTCCCCCTTTTCCCGGGTTTTCTCCATTGTTTTTATTATACCACGAATCGGCGGAGGATGCAATACCATCCGCAAAATTTTCGGCATGGCAACCGGCGGCCGCCGGAACAGGCGCCACGCCGCCAGGCCTCCCTTCCCGAGAGCACTATGAAAGATTTTTCGATTTTTCGCAATTTTTTTTGAAAAACCTCTTGCAATTTCCAGAAGAATATGCTATAATATATCAGTCAGCGCAATGGCCCCTTAGTCAAGCGGCTAAGACGTCGCCCTCTCACGGCGAAGGCATGGGTTCGATTCCCGTAGGGGTCACCAACTGCAACAAATCCGAACTGGTTCGTCAATCGAAACCGGTTCGGATTTGTTTTAATGCCTTTAGGCAGTTGAGCGCGGTGAGGCGCGCGAAACAGACAACCACCCGCTATGCGGGTGGGCAACAAAGGTTATACCAAAAAATCTCCTAATGTGGTACAATAAGATGCTCAAGTCTATT
>CALXUY010000090.1 GCA_944391805.1 uncultured Clostridia bacterium | reverse complement strand
CGTTACCAGTGACTTTTTGAAGTCTTCATCGTATTTGGTTGTTGACATCTTTTTCCCTCCTTGCTTGTGTGTCTATTATTATACCATATTTCTGCTCTTTTGTCCACTTTTTTAGGAATGCACCACTGGGCTGGAGGTCACCTGAAGAAGTTTTTTCAAAAAATCTTTGCACTTGACTTGACAATTCGAGTAATTAAACAAGCATGAGAACCGATATAAAAATGTAGTCGGGCCAAAACAGCCCGACTACCGGTAGGTGCTCACCTGTATCCATTATTGCTTTTTTGATATGCTTTTCACCGCAAGCAGAATTTACAAGGTGGCCGCCATCACCGCCTTGATGGTGTGCATCCGGTTTTCGGCCTCCCGAAACACCACCGACTGCGGGCCCTCGAACACCTCGTCGGTCACTTCCATTGCCTCCCGGCCAAAGCGCTCGCACATCTCCCGGCCGATGGCGGTTTTGCGGTCATGGTAGGCGGGCAGGCAGTGCATGAACACCGCGTTGGGCGACGCCTGACGCATCAGCTCCGCGTTGACCTGATACGGGGCAAGATCCCGGATGCGGCGTTCCCAAACCTCGGTCGGCTCGCCCATCGAGACCCATACGTCGGTGTAAATCACATCCGCGTCCCGCACGGCCTCTGCCGGATCCTTGCAAAAGCGCAGTGTGGCTCCGGTTCCGGCCGCGATGGCCTGGCATGTTTCCACCAGCTCCGGGGCGGGGAAGTAGGCCTGCGGGGCGCAGGCGGTGAACTGCATGCCCATCTTGGCACAGCCCACCATCAGGGAGTTGCCCATGTTGAAGCGCGCGTCCCCCATGTATACGAGCTTGATGCCGGAGAGCTTGCCGAACACCTCGCGGATGGTCAGAAAGTCGGCCAGAATCTGTGTGGGGTGAAACTCGTCGGTCAGGCCGTTCCAGACCGGAACCGATGCGTATTTTGCCAGCTCCTCCACAATCGCCTGCCCGTAGCCCCGGTATTCGATGCCGTCATAAATGCCCGAGAGTACCCGCGCCGTGTCGGCGATGCTCTCCTTTTTGCCGATCTGGGAGCCGGTCGGGTCGAGATAGGTGGTGCTCATGCCGAGGTCATGCGCGGCGACCTCAAAGCTGCACCGCGTGCGGGTGCTGGTTTTTTCAAAAATCAGGGCGATGTTTTTGCCCTCACACAGCCGGTGCGGGGTACCGGCCTTCTTTTTTGCCTTTAGGTCTGCGGCAAGCGTGAGCAGACCGTCGATTTCATCGGGTGTGTAGTCCAGCAGCTTCAGAAAATCCCTTCCGTGTAAGTTCATCATGTCCCCTCCTTATGGCTGTGCGCAGGCTACCTTGAGAATTTCCACTGCCTGCGTGAGCAGATCGTCCGGAATGTTCAGCGCGGGCAGCAGCCGCACCTTGTTCTTGGCGCGGATGACCAGCAGCCCGCGGCCGATGCAGTCGGCAATCACCTCACCGGCATCCCGCTCGGTCTCCACACCGAGCATCAGCCCCATGCCGCTGACGCTTCTGACGCCGGGCGCGCCCGCCAGCGATTTCCGGATGAAATCCGACTTTTTGCACACGCCCTCGAGCAGCTCGTCGGTCAGCCTGCCGAGGATGTTCAGCGCACCCGCGCAGCATACCGGATTGCCGCCGAAGGTAGAGCCGTGCGCGCCGGGCGTAAATACATCCTGCACGCGCTCTCCGAGCATGGTTGCGCCGATCGGAAGTCCGCCGCCCAGCCCCTTGGCTGTGGTGACAATGTCGGGCTGCACGCCGTAGTTCATGTATCCCCAGAGCTTGCCGCTCCGGCCGTTGCCGATCTGTACCTCGTCGGCAATCAGCAGCAGGTCATGCGCGGCGCACAGCTTTGCCACGCCCGAGACAAACTCCGGCCGCAGCGCCTGCACGCCGCCCTCTCCCTGCACCACCTCCAGCATCACGGCCGCGCATTTGTGCAGCCGGATCAGGCGCTCCACATCCTCCACGCTGTCGGGGTCGGCATGGACAAAACCAGGGGTAAGCGGCGTGAAATCCTTGTGAAAGACCTCCTGCCCGGTGGCGGCCAGTGTGGTGAGCGTGCGGCCGTGAAAGCTGTTTTTGAGGGTGACGATGGTAAAATAATCGCTCCCCTTTTTTTCGGCCGCGTATTTGCGTGCGGCCTTGACGGCGCACTCGTTGGCTTCGGCACCTGAGTTCGAGAAAAAGACCTTTTTCATCCCGCTGCGCAGGCAGAGCGCCTCGGCCAGCTTGGCGCAGGGGGCGGTATAATAGAGGTTGGAGGTGTGCTGAACCGCCCCCAGCTGCGCCGTGACGGCGGCGATCCACTCGTCGTCGGCAAAGCCGAAGGTGTTCACGGCGATGCCGCCGGAGAGATCAATGTACTGTTTGCCGTCCTCATCCCACACCAGCGAGCCCTTGCCGTGGTGAATTGCCACGGGGAAGCGGGCATAGGTGTTTGCAATATATGCGGAATCTGTTTGTTGCGTATTCATATCGATACCTCATGTCGCAATGCGACTCGTTTTTGGATGCACGCGGGAGGAAGGGAGTCTCTCACGCGTCGGTGAACATGGTCCCGATGCCCTCGTTGGTCAGGGTTTCAATCAGGATGGCGTGGGGAATTGTGCCGTCGATGATGAACACCTTGCGCACGCCCCATGAGATGGCGTTGATGCAGCACTCGACCTTGGGCAGCATCCCGCCGCTGATGATCCCCTGGGCAATCAGAGCCGGCGCCTCGCTGACCTTGATTTCGGGAATCAGGGTGGAAGGATCGTTCCGGTCCCGCAGGATGCCGCTGATGTCGGTCATGGAAATCAGCGATTCGGCCCGCAGCTCTCCGGCAATGCGCGCGGCGGCGGTGTCGGCGTTGATGTTGTAGACATTGCCCTCCCGGTCGCAGCCCACCGTGGAGACCACCGGAATATAGTTTTTCTCAATGACGTCGAGAATCGGCTGCACGTTGACCTGTGTGATCTCTCCCACGTATCCCAGCCGTTCATCCTTCATGCGGGCCTCAATCATGTGCCCGTCCAGACCCGAAAGGCCGATGGCCTTGCCCCCTTTGTTTTCAATCAGGTTGACCAGGTTTTTGTTGATCTTTCCGGCCAGCACCATCTGCACCACGTCCACGGTCTCCTTGTCGGTGACCCGCAGACCGTCGATGAACCGGCTGACCTTTCCCATGCGGTTGAGCAGATCGGTGATTTCCGGCCCGCCGCCATGCACGAGAACCACCTTGACTCCGATCAGCGAGAGCAGAACGATGTCCCGCATGACCGAGTCCTTGAGCTCCTCGTTGACCATGGCGTTGCCGCCGTATTTGACCACAATCACCTTGCCGGTGTATTCCTGAATATAGGGCAGGGCGTGCACCAGAATGGACGCGCGCTGTGCGTTGGATATTTCCATCAATGCTTCCTCCTCAGGTGCGGTAATCACCGTTGATTTTCACATAGTCATAGGTCAGGTCGCAGCCCCACGCGGTGGAGGCGGCACTGCCGGCGTGCAGCTCTACCAGAATTTCAATCTCGCTCTCGAGCAGAATTTCCTTTGCCTGGGCCTCGGAGAACTCGACGCCGCTGCCGCCCCGGCAGACCGCAACCGTCCCCTTGGCCGAACGAAAGGCCACGTCGATGCGGTTCACATCCACATCGGCGCCGCTGTAGCCGATGGCACACAGCACCCGCCCCCAGTTGGCGTCGGCGCCGAACATGGCGGATTTGGTCAGGGAGGAGCAGATCACGCTCTTTGCCACCACACGGGCGGTGGCAAGATCGGGAGCGCCGCTCACCTTGCATTCGAGCAGCTTGGTGGCGCCCTCGCCGTCCGCGGCGATGCAGCGGCAGAGATGCACGGTCACGGTGTTCAGCGCCTTCATAAAGCAGTCAAAATCCGCTCCCTCGGCCGTGATTTCCGGGTTTTTGGCCATGCCGTTGGCCAGCACCGTGACCATGTCGTTGGTGGAGGTGTCCCCGTCCACGCTCACCATGTGAAAGGTGCCGGCAATGTCGGTCGAGAGCGCCTTTTGCAGCATGGCGGAGCTGATGGCGCAGTCGGTAGTGATGAACACCAGCATCGTGGCCATGTTGGGGTGAATCATGCCGGAGCCCTTCGCAATTCCGCCGATGCGGCATTCCTTGCCCCCGATATGGAAGCTGACGGCAATCTCCTTTTTGCGCGTGTCGGTGGTCATAATGCCCTCGGCGGCCTGCTCCGAGTGCGGACCCAGCCCCTGCACCAGCGCCGGAATGCCGGCCTGTATCGGGGTGATGTCCAGGGGCTGGCCGATGACGCCGGTCGAGGCCACCACCACGTCGTTGGCGGGAATGCCGAGGGCCTGCCCCAGCAGCCCGCAGGTCTGCTCGGCAATCTCAATGCCGTTTGCGTTGCAGGTATTGGCGTTTCCGCTGTTGCAGATCACAGCCTGTGCCCGCCCGTCTGCCAGATGCTGCCGGGTCACGGTCAGGGGCGCGCCCTTGACCAGGTTGGTGGTGTAGACCGCCGCCGCGTTGGCGGGAACCGCGCTGTAGATCAGCGCCAGGTCGCGCTTGCTCCGGTTTTTGCGGATGCCGCAGTGTACGCCGGATGCCGAAAAGCCTTTTGCGGCGCAAACGCCGCCGTTGATTGTCATCATATCTGTCATCTCTGTAAAACCTCCATGCTTCTGTTCCTCTGCTGCCGGGGCATCGTGCGGAGGAGTACGCGCCAAAATATGCGCGAGTGCTTCCGTCACCTCTGCAGCAAGCGCCTCCGTCAAAATCCCCTTGTCTGTGGGGGCCGGAGCAATCCCTGTGCCTGGCGGAGCTTCTGTCGAATGTTCTCTGCCTGGGGGCATTGCCGTGTCTGGCGTTTCCGGCGAATCGGCCGGTTCCATTTGCCGGATCTCGGCGATCCGGATGGCTTCCACCGCGTTGCCTGAGGGGATGCTGATCAGAACAGAGGCGTCCTCATAAATTTCATCTGCAAAAATACCGGTCACCGTTCTGCCGTTTTCCAATGTCACGGTGACGGTTTGATCCAACAGCTCCGCATATCGGTTG
The DNA here is from genome assembly GCA_944391805.1 of uncultured Clostridia bacterium. GTDB lineage: Bacteria > Bacillota > Clostridia > Oscillospirales > CAG-272 > UMGS1865. Next base: position 9,676 of record CALXUY010000090.1, on the reverse strand, counting down.
TGGAACCGTTGGCTGACGGTAAAATCCTTGTCTTTGGCCATGTCACCTCCGTGCACCTTTGTGGTGCAGAACCGCCGGACCGGCGATTCTGCCGTATCGGCACATCGTTACAGCTCCAGCCCGAAGGCCTTCTCCTTTCCCAGCACCAGATTCATGCATTCCAGCGCCGCGCCGGACGCCCCCTTGCCGAGGTTATCGTAAAGGGCACAGAGCAGAATGCGCTCGGCGTTGCCGCAAACCGTTACGGCCATGCTGTCCTTGCCCGAGCGCGTGCCGGCCGAGAGGAAGCCGTTCTCGTCGGCCTGCTCCAGGTAGGAGATCACCGGCCCGCGGTAGGCTTTGGCGTACACCTGCCGGATGTCATCGGCGGTGCAGCCCAGTATGAGCTGGGATGCAAACAGGGGAACCGTCACCTCCATGCCGCTGTAAAAATCCGATACGATCGGGCAGAACAGCGGCGGCGTGCGCAGGCCGGTGATGGCCTGCATCTCCCGCAGGTGCTTGTGCTGTTGGGTCAGCCCGTATTGGCGGGGGGAATCGAGCAGTGGGGATCGCTCGGGCGACTCATAGTCGGCAATCATCTGCTTGCCTCCGCCGCTGTAGCCGGTGAGCGAGTGGCAGGTCAGCAGTGCGTCGTCCGGCAGAATGCCCGCCTGAATCAAGGGCTGCACCAGTGCGACAAAGCCGCTGGCGTGGCAGCCCGGAACCGCGATGCGGCGGGCGGAGGCCACCGCCGTTTCCTGCCCAGACGAGAGCTCGGGCAGGCCGTAAACCCACCCCGGCGCGGTGCGGTGAGCGGTTGAGGCGTCAATGATGACGGTATCCGGATTTTCCACCATCGAGGCCGCTTCGATGGCAGCCGCATCGGGAAGGCATAAAAATGCAATGTCCGCCGCGTTCAGCGCCTCCCGGCGCGCGGCGGGGTCTTTTCTGGTTTCCTCGGGCAGTGTGACAAGGGTTATGTCCTCCCGTCCGGCCAGCCGGTCGGCAATGCGAAGGCCGGTTGTACCTGCCCGGCCGTCAATAAAAATCCGTTTGGTTTTCATATCCGCTCCGTTCTCAATCGGTTTCTCTTTCGCTTATTATATCACAGAATGAATATTTATGCAACTGTTTTTTTGCATTTTTCAAAAATTCAGATCAATACTCAAAAAATAACGAATGATTCAAACGCAAATTGTATATATTGTGTTTTTGAATGAATAATATTCACGTATTATGCAAGAAAGAAGAATTGAAAAAATTTTTGATATCCACTTGACAAATCATGCTTGCCGTGGTATAATTTATTATGCTAAAGCGATAAAGAGATAAAGAAGTAAAGCGATAAAGCATCGGAAGGGAGAAGCCGGAGATGGATAAGCTGCATACCAAGCAGGTGGACGCGCTGTTTGAGGCGATTCTCACGCTGCAAACCGTGGAGGAATGCTACCGTTTTTTTGAGGACGCCTGCACCGTCAGGGAGATATTGGAGATTGCCCAGCGGCTGCAAACCGCAAAGCTGCTCTCGGCCGGGGCCAACTACGCCGAAATCAACCGGCAGACCGGCTGCAGCACCGCCACCATCAGCCGGGTCCGGCGCTGTCTCGAGTATGGGAACGGCGGATACCGCACCGTGATCGAGCGCACCGCCAAGGGGGAGGGCGAGGCATGACGCACGTGCTGTCCCGTTCGGAATGGGGAGGAGGAAGGACGCATGGCCCTGGCAACCACCGGGCTTGCGTATGCCTGCCCGGTGGTCTCATCGCACGGTTCGGAACCGAGCGGCGGTGCGTTTGATTGCGAAGCTGTATCATCGAGAGAAAAGCCTGACAGCGGTGCTCTTGCCGTATCGCAGGCGGATGGAACGGCGACCGGCCGGAGCCATCCCGAAACATAGCTGTGCCGTTCCGGCGGTCAACCGGCCGCGCGGCGCTTCAGAAAGGATTGCATCAGAAACGGAATGAAAGAAAGACTTCTGAAAAGCGAGGAGAAGGCGATTTTCGCTCTGCGCTCGCTCTACCGTACCTACGGATATCTGCCATACAAAATGAGCAAATTTGAGGAATACGACCTCTATTTGCGCAACAAGGATTTTCTGGTGAGCGACCGGATCATCACCTTCAACGATACCAACGGCAAGCTGATGGCGCTCAAGCCGGACGTCACGCTCTCGATCATCAAAAACGGAGAGGACCTGCCGGGGGTCAAGCAAAAGGTATGCTATGACGAGAATGTTTACCGGGTATCCGGCCGCACGCACCAGTTCAAGGAGATTCTGCAAACCGGGCTGGAATGCATCGGCGATATTGACGCTTATGATATATATGAGGTCGTTCTGCTGGCCGCCCGCAGTCTGGAGCTGATCTCGCCGGACTATGTGCTGGATGTGGCGCATCTCGGCATTCTCTCGGCCCTGCTGAATGAAATCAGTGACGACGAGGGCATCCGGCGGCAGCTTGCCGCCTGCATCGCCGGGAAAAACCGGCACGACGCCGAGCGCATCTGCCGGGAGTACGGCGCGTCGCCCGAACACACCGAGCGCATCTGCCGGTTTGTCGGGATCTATGGCGAGATGAACCGGGTGCTGTGCGAGCTGGAGCCGCTTTGCACCGCGCCGCAGGCCCGTGAGGCGCTCGGTCAGCTCCGGGAGCTGGCGGGTCTTCTGGAGGAGAGCGGGCTTTCCGGGCATGTGCGGTTCGATTTTTCGATTGTCAACGATATGAACTACTACAACGGCGTGGTGTTCCGCGGCTTTCTCTCCGGTATTTCCGAGGGGGTGCTCTCGGGCGGGCAGTATGACAAGCTGGTGCGGCGCATGGGGCGCAGATACGGCGCGATCGGGTTTGCCATCTATCTCGATCTGCTCGAGGCGCTCGAAACACCGAACCACGGCTATGACGCGGATATTCTGGTGCTTTACGACACGGAAACCGATGTGCGGGAGCTGGCCCGGCAAGTGCGCGGGCTGACCGGACAGGGCAGAAGTGTCAGCGCGCAGCGGGAAATCCCGCCGCGGCTGCGCTATCGCAGGCTGTTGGATTTGCGGAAGGGAGGCAGAGCATGATGCAGGACGGAAAAAAATCCGGAGCAAACGGTGCTTCCGAAGGGGAAAACAAAGCGGCCGCACGCTGTGACGCTCCCACGATGATCAGCATTGCGCTGCCCAAGGGCCGGCTGGGAGAGAAGGTGTACGCGATGTTTGAGGCGGCAGGCTATCGCTGCCCATCCATCCGGGAGAACAGCCGGAAGCTGATTTTTGAAAATCCGGACGCCGGTGTGCGCTATTTCTGGGTCAAGCCATCGGATGTTCCGATTTATGTCGAGCGGGGCGCCGCCGACGTGGGGGTGGCAGGCAAGGATATTCTGCTCGAATACGAGCCGGACGTGTATGAGCTGTTGGATCTGGGGCTGGGCAAATGCCGCATGGCCGTGGCCGCCAAGCAGGATTTTTACGACAGCGGGGAGCGCACCCTGCGGGTGGCTACCAAGTTCCCGGAGATCGCGCGGCAGCATTACGCCGGCCGCTGCCGGGATATCGACGTCATCAAGCTCAACGGTTCGATTGAGCTGGCGCCGATCCTCGGTTTGTCCGATGTGATTGTGGATATTGTGGAGACCGGCACCACGCTGCGCGAGAACAATCTCGTGGTGCTGGAGACCATATTCCCGATCAGCGCCCGGCTGATTGTGAACCAGTCGGCGTTCCGCTTCAAAACCGCCGGAATCGAAGCCATCACACAAAAAATGAAAGAGCAGGTGGAGAAAGATGATTAAAATTTACGCCTATGGAGAGGTGCCGAACAGCGAAATTTTTGCGCGGAATCACACCGCATCCGACGTGGCGGACACGGTGACCGCCATCATTGCCCGGGTGGCTGCCGAGGGGGACGCGGCGCTACTCGACTACACGCGGCGTTTTGACCGTGCCGAGCTTTCCTCGCTTGCGGTTTCGGCCGGAGAGCTGGAGGAGGCCATTGCCGCCGTGGAGCCGAAATTTCTGGAGATTCTGCGGGAGGCAGCGGCCAATATCCGGGCCTTCCACGAGAAGCAGGTGCGGCAGAGCTTTGTTGTCACCGGGCAGGGGGGAATTGTGACCGGACAGAAGATCACCCCGATTGATCGGGTGGGGCTGTATGTACCGGGCGGCACCGCGGCCTATCCCTCCACCGTGCTGATGGACAGCATCCCGGCCAAAATTGCCGGCTGCGGGCAGCTTGTGATGGTCACGCCTCCGGGGCCGGACGGCAAGGTCAACCCGGTTATCCTTGCGGCCGCGAAGATTGCCGGGGTGGACAGCATCTTCAAGGTGGGGGGCGCGCAGGCCGTGGCGGCGCTGGCATACGGCACCGAGAGCATCCCGCGCGTGGATAAAATCGTGGGCCCGGGCAACGCCTATGTGGCCGAGGCCAAGCGGCAGGTTTACGGGCGGGTATCCATCGATATGATCGCCGGCCCCAGCGAAATTCTGGTCGTGGCCGACGCCGCCGCCAACCCGGTGTTTGTGGCCGCCGACCTGCTCTCGCAGGCCGAGCACGACCGCATGGCTTCGGCGGTTCTGGTGACCGACAGCCGGGAGCTGGCCGACCGCGTCAGCGCCGAGCTGGAGCGCCAGCTCCCGCTGCTCCCCCGGCGGGACATTGCCCGCGAGTCGATCGACCGCAACGGAAAAATCATTGTCGCCGAGAACAACCTCGAGCTTGCCATCGACATCGCCAACGAAATCGCTCCCGAGCACCTCGAGCTCTGCGTGGACAATCCCTTCGATTATCTCGGACGCATCCGCCATGCCGGCTCGATCTTCATGGGCAGGTATTGCCCCGAAGCACTGGGCGATTATCTCGCCGGCCCCAACCACACACTGCCCACAGGGGGAACCGCGCGCTTTTCCTCTCCGCTTTCGGTGGACGATTTTGTCAAAAAGTCGCAGTTCACCTATTACACCCGGGAGGCGCTGGCTTGTGTGGCCGATCAGGTGGCGTATTTCGCGAAACAGGAGGGTCTGGACGCGCACGCCCGCAGTGCAACCGTCCGGTTTGAGGAGACATGAGCAGATTTTTGATCCCCGGACTTTCGGCGCTCGAGCCGTATACCCCCGGCGAGCAGCCGCGTGATCGGCGTTATATCAAGCTCAACACCAACGAGTCACCGTTTCCGCCGTCACAGGGGGTGATTGACGCGGTGAACGGGCAGGCGGGGCTGCTGCAGCTCTATTCCGACCCGGACAGCACCGAGCTGACCCGCAGGCTGGCCGAAACCTACGGCGTGGAGCCCCGGCAAATCATTGCCACCAACGGCTCGGACGAGGTGCTCAACTTTGCTTTTCTGGCGTTTGCCGACGCCGCGCACCCGCTGGCCTTTGCCGACATCACCTACGGCTTTTACCCGGTGTTTGCTGCTCTCAACCGCATCCCGTACCGCACGGTGCCGCTGAAGGAGGATTTTTCCATCGATCCGGGCGACTACATCGGCACGGGGGAGACAGTGGTCATTGCCAATCCCAACGCGCCGACAGGGCTTTGCCTGCCGGTGTCTGACATCGAGCGCATCGTCGCCTCCAACCCCGACCGTGTGGTGATTGTGGACGAGGCGTATGTCGATTTCGGCGCCGAGAGCGCGGTGCGGCTGGTGGACCGCTATGACAATCTGCTGGTCACCGGGACCTTTTCCAAATCCCGCTCGATGGCCGGCGCGCGGCTGGGCTTTGGCATCGGCAGCCCGGCGCTGATCGCCGACCTGCACACGGTGCGCTGCTCCACCAATCCCTATAATGTCAACCGCATGACCGCCGCGGCCGGCGTGGCGGCGCTTGAGGACGCCGGGTACTTTCGCCGCAACTGCCGCATCATTGAGCAGAACCGCGGGGAGCTGACGCGGGAGCTGCGGGCGCTGGGCTTTGCGGTGCCGGATTCCAAGGCCAATTTTGTGTTTGCCAGAACCGGGCGCATCGGCGGGCGGCAATTGTATCTCGAGCTGAAAAAGCGGGGCATTCTGGTACGCCATTTTGAAAAGGAGCGGATCCGGGATTACAACCGCATCACCATCGGTACCGCGGAGCAGATGCAGACGCTGGTGCGGACCATCAAACAGATTTTGGAGGAACAGGCATGAGAACTGCGGAAATCAAACGAACCACGGCCGAGACCGATATCGTGCTGAAGCTGACGCTGGAGGGGAAGGGAGGCGATGCGGCTCCGGTCTCGGTCCGCACCGGCTGCGGCTTTCTCGACCACATGCTCACGCTGTTTGCCGGACACGGCGGCTTCGGGCTGACGCTCACCTGCCGGGGGGATACCGAGGTGGACGACCACCACACGGTGGAGGATATCGGCATCTGCCTCGGGCAGGCCTTTGCCGAGGCGCTCGGAGAGCGGCGGGGCATCCGCCGCTATGGGGATATCGCGCTGCCGATGGACGAGGCGCTGCTGCTTGCGGCGGTGGACGTCTCGGGCAGAGGGGGCTTTTACGACGACCTGCGCATTCCCGCCCAGAAGGTGGGGAGCTTTGACACCGAGCTCTGCCGGGAATTTTTCATCGCCTTTGCCCGCTGCGCGGGAATCACCCTGCACATCCGCCAGTTGGCCGGAGAGAACTCGCACCACATCATCGAGGGGGCCTTCAAGGCCGCCGCCCGGGCGCTGCGCACTGCCGTTTCGGTCGATCCCGAGCGCGCCGGAGAGATTCCCTCCACAAAGGGGAGGCTCTCATGATTGCCGTAATTGATTACGGGGTGGGGAACCTGTTCTCGCTGGTTTCCTCCCTGCGCGCGGTCGGAGCCGAGGCCGAGGTCACAAGCGACCCGGACGTGATCCGGTCGGCCGAAAAGCTGATTCTGCCGGGCGTGGGGGCCTTTGCCGACGCGGCCGCAAAGCTGCGGCAGAGCGGCCTGCACGAGCTGATCCGGGAGGAGGCGGCCGGGGGCAAGGAGCTGCTGGGCATCTGCCTCGGTATGCAGCTCCTGTTTGAGGTGAGCGAGGAATACGGCGAGCACGAGGGGCTGGGGCTTCTGCACGGGCGTGTGGTGCCGATGGAGGGCGTCATACCGCCGGCGCTCAAAATTCCGCAGATCGGCTGGAATCAGCTGCACTTTGTGCGGCAGCACCGCCTGCTGCGGTATATCCGAGAGAACGACTGCGTGTATTTCGTGCACTCCTATTACGCCGCCGACTGCGCTGACAGCCTGGTGGCCACCACCGAATACGGCGCCGAGCTGACCGCAATGGTCGCACGGGACAACGTGATGGGCTGCCAGTTTCACCCCGAAAAAAGCGGCAATGTGGGGCTGCGCATTCTGCGCGCGTTTTGTGAAAGCGAGGGGAAGCGATGATCATTTATCCGGCAATCGATCTCTATGAAAAAAAAGCCGTGCGGCTCTATCAGGGAGATTACGCGAATATGACGGTTTACAGCGAGCACCCGCTCTCGGTGGCAGAGGATTTTGTGCGGCAGGGCGCCACGCACGTCCATCTCGTGGACCTTGAGGGGGCGAAAACCGGCCAGACGCCAAACCTGCCGGTGGTGGAGGAGATCGCGCGGCAAACCGGGCTGTTTGTGGAGGTCGGCGGCGGCATCCGAAGCATGGAAACCGTGAAAACCTACCTCTCGGCAGGCGTTTCGCGCGTGATTCTGGGAACCGCCGCGCTGCAGGACCGCGCCTTTCTGGCCGAGGCTGTAGCGGCTTACGGCGGGAAAATCGCCGTGGGAGCCGATGTGCGGGACGGCTGCATTGCCGTCAAGGGCTGGCTCGAGACCTCGGCGTGCAGCCTCGAGGAATTTCTCTCGCAGATGCAGGCGGCCGGCGTGCGGACGGTTGTCTGTACCGACATCTCGCGTGACGGGGCCATGCGGGGGGCCAATCTTGCGCTTTACCGCAGGCTGTCCGCGCAGTTCCGGATGGACATCATCGCCTCCGGCGGAGTTTCCACACTGGACGACGTGCGGGAGCTGCAACGCATGGGGCTGGCGGGAGCCATCATCGGCAAGGCCTATTATACCGGGGCAATCGCCCTGAACCAAGCAATTGAGGTGGCGAAATGATTACCAAACGCATCATTCCCTGCCTGGACGTGCGCAACGGGCGCGTGGTCAAGGGGGTCAATTTTGAAGGACTTTCGGATGTCTCCTCCCCGGTGGAGCTGGCCCGCTATTACTCCGAGAGCGGGGCGGACGAGCTGGTGTTTTACGACATCACCGCGTCGTTTGAGGAGCGCGCGCTGTTCACCGATATTCTGCGAGAGGTGGCCGGCAGCATCTTCATTCCGCTCACGGTCGGGGGCGGCATCAACACGCTGGAGGATTTTGACCGGGTGCTCAAATGCGGGGCTGATAAGGTCAGCGTCAATTCGGGCGCCATCCGCAACCCCGAGCTGATCGGGCAGGCGGCGCAGCGCTACGGCAACCAGTGTGTGGTGATCTCGGCCGACGTCAAGCGCGTGGGGGGCGAGTTCCGGGTGTTTGCCAAGGGTGGCAGAGAGGACACCGGCATGGAGGCCATCGGCTGGATCCGGAGCTGTGTCGAGCGGGGCGCCGGCGAGGTGGTGCTCAACTCCATCGATACCGACGGGGTGAAGCAGGGCTTTGACCTCGAAATGCTGCGCGCGGTCTGCGCGGCGGTCAATGTGCCGGTCATCGCCTCGGGCGGGGCCGGCAGCATTCAGGATTTTGTCACGCTGTTCCGGGAGATTCCCGAGGTGGACGCGGGACTGGCCGCGTCGGTCTTTCACTTCGGCGAGATTGCGATTCCCACGCTGAAGCGGGAGCTGCGCGCGAACGGAATTACGGTAAGAATAGAGGAGGGCGCACGGTATGGTGCAGATCGATGAACTGAAATTTGATGAGAACGGCCTGATTCCCGCCGTGGTGGTGGACGCCGTCAGCCGGAAGGTGCTCACACTGGCATATATGAACCGGGAAAGTCTGGCCGTTTCGATGGAAAAGGGGCTGACCTGCTTCTGGAGCCGTTCCCGGCAGGAGCTGTGGCTCAAGGGGGAAACCAGCGGCAACTACCAGCACATTGTGTCCATCACCGCCGACTGCGATCGGGATGCGCTGGTGATCCTGGTGGAAAAGGAGGGGCCTGCCTGCCATCTCGGCACCGATTCCTGCTTCACCGCGCCGGTTTACCAGAGCGAGGAGCGGCAGGCGTTCAGCCTGGACGGCCTGTATGAGCTGCTGCAGGAGCGCAACCGGGAGCGGCCGGAGGGCTCTTATACCACCTATCTGTTTGAAAAGGGAATTGATAAAATTCTCAAAAAGGTGGGCGAGGAGTGCACCGAGGTCATCATCGCCGGCAAGGCAGGGGACAAAAAAGAGACGATCTACGAGCTGGCGGATCTTGCCTACCATGCCATGGTGCTCATGGTGCAGATGGGCATTTCGGTGGAGGACGTGCACCGCGAGCTTGCCTCCCGCCACATCATTGACCACAAGGTCAAGCAGGAGAAGATGGTATAAGCTCTCATGCTCCGGAAGACTACAGAGAGCCCGGCGGCCGTAACGGCTGCCGGGCTCTCTCAGACTGTAGACCAAAGCAACAGTTTTCGTCAGTTTGGCTAAAGTTTTCGCCCGCCTTTTTTCAAAAGGCGGCGCGGTCGAGGGCGCGGAGCCCTCGTCGCCGTCCGCAGACGGCGAAATATCCCTTTCGGCGTCTCTTTTTGATAACTTTTTCTCTGCGCCTTCTTCTTGCAGAGAAAAAGTG
>CALXUY010000089.1 GCA_944391805.1 uncultured Clostridia bacterium | reverse complement strand
GTTTACTACAATCGTATCAGAATATCCTCGGTCAATCCTCAAGGCTTACCTCCTGTCGCGTACAGGGAATGGGCGAGAGCAAACCTGCCGACCGTTGCCTGAACCGCGCCGCGCGACGCATCTGTTTTCCGGAGAGAGGGGCGAAGCCCCGAGCGGAGGGAAACAGATGCAGATTCTACCGCCTTGCAGATTTAGGGCATTTTTCGACTCCACATATCTTGACAATTCCAGTTTTTCCCCACAAAAATTTCCCCTTCCAAGACGCGCTCCACAAAATGCGCATCTCAGGCGCGGCGGAGCTTGGCATAGGACGCCATCAGCTTTTTGGTGCCTGCCGTGTCAAACATCACCTCGTAGAGAGTGTCGGCGCCGAGCTGCCTGACCGAAAGCACCTCTCCCTCGCCGAACACCGGGTGCCGCACACGGTCACCCGGGGCAAAGCGCTCACGGGCAGGAGGTGGCGTTTTTGCGGCGGCCGGGCCGGAATGCCGGCGGGCATCCGTCGCATACGAACCGGACGAACGGGAGCCGGGGGAACGTGACGAATCCGGGCTGCGCGGGACATCGGCGCCGTGGGAAGCTCCGCTCTCGGAGAAATAGACGCGGGGCTGCCCCGGGGCGGCTGCCGCACCGCGGGAGCCGTATACCGAGTGCCCGGCAGTGGGGCGATACGAACCCTTTTCGCCGCGGCTTCCGGCCGGAGACAGATATGTAGACGGAGCGCCGAGCCAATCGTCCTCCGTATATTCGCTGTCTTCCCAGTCACCTGCGACGCGGCCATAAAAACTACCGGACGGGCGGGGGCGTTTTTGCTTTTGCAGCAGTGCGTCAGGAATCTCGGATACGAAGCGGGAGATCGGATTGTAGCATGTGCGGCCATAGAGCAGCCGCTGGGCGGTGTGCAGAATGTAAAGCTCGCGCTTGGCGCGGGTGATGGCTACGTAGCAAAGCCGCCGCTCCTCCTCCATTTCGGCCTGCCCGCCCTCGATGGTCTGCATGCCCGGAAAAACCCCCTCCTCCATGCCGGGCAGAAAGACCACCGGGAACTCCAGACCTTTGGCCGAATGCACGGTCATCATCACCACCGCGTCGGCGCTCTCGTCGTAGCGATCGACGTCGGCCACCAGCGCGGTCTCCTCGAGAAAGCCCGCGAGGGTCGGCTCTTCGGCGTTCTTCATGTAGTCGATGATCTGGGATTTGAACTCCTCGAGGTTGTCCAGCCGGTCGGCCTCGCTCTCTCCGGCCTCTGCCAGCATCCGTCGGTAGCCCGAGCGGTCGAGCACCGCGTCAAAGAACACATCCAGCGGCAGTCGTTCAAGATCGTCGGTCAGGGTGTGGATCAGGCGGGCAAAATCCTCGAGCATCGGCCGTGCGTTTTTGAGCGCGACAAAATCGGCCGCCCGCTCAATGACCGCAAACATCGAGCAATCCTGCTCCTGCGCGATCAGCGCGATGGCTTCCAGCGTGCGCGGGCCGATCTTGCGGCGCGGCTCGTTGATAATGCGCAGCAGGCGCATGTTGTCGTTGTGGTTGGCGATGAGCTGGAGATAGGCCGCCGCATCCCGGATCTCCTTGCGGTCGTTGAAGCGCAGACCGCCCAGCATCCGGTAGGGGACGGCGGCGCGCGCAAACGCTTTTTCGAGCGACTGCGACTGCGCGTTGACGCGGTAGAGCACCGCAAAATCCCGGTAGGACGCCTCTCCCCGCGCCACCATGCGCTGGATGACGTCCACAATCCGCCGCCCCTCGTCGTTCTGGTCGTCGCAGTCGATCAGGTGAATCGGCGCGCCCTCGCCCGCAGCCGTCCAGAGCGTTTTGCCCATGCGTCCGGCGTTTTGCAGGATCACGTTGTTGGCGGCGTCCAGAATGTTCTGTGTGGAGCGGTAGTTCTGCTCCAGCCGTACCACGGCGGCTCCGGGATAGGCCTTGTCGAAGGACAGGATGTTCTCGATGGTCGCGCCCCGGAAGCGGTAAATGCTCTGGTCGTCGTCCCCCACCACCATGATGTTCCGGCTGCCTCCCGAGAGCAGACGGGTCAGCGCGAACTGCGCGGGGTTGGTGTCCTGATACTCATCCACACAGACGTAGCGGAAGCGCCTTTGGTATTCCTCCACCACCGAGGGCTCTCTTTGCAGCAGCAGCACGGTCTGCATAATCAGATCATCAAAATCCAGCGCATTGGATTCGCGCAGGAGCTGCTGGTATGCGGTATACACCCGCGCAATCTGGGCAAGGCGGTAGTCCCGTCCGGCCTCGGCCTCGTATTCCTCGGGCGTCAGCAGGCGGTCCTTGGCCCGGCTGACCGCATTGGCAACCGTTTTCAGGGGGAGCACCTTTTCATCCACCCCGGCTCGCTTCATGGCCTCGGAAAAGGCCTTTTTGCTGTCGTCGGCATCGTAAATCGAAAAGCCCGGACGGTAGCCGCAGGCCTCGCCGTGCCGCCGCAGGATGCGCACGCAGACCGAATGGAACGTGCCGGTCCAGATCTCGGCGGCGCAGTCGGGGTTCTGGGGGAACATCGCGGCAAGCCGGCTTTTGATCTCGTTTGCCGCCTTGTTGGTAAAGGTGATGGCCAGCACCCGCCACGGGGGACAGGGGTCGTCGGCGAACTCGTCGAGCAACGGGAACAGCTCCTCGGGAGAGAGGCTGACGGCCGCTTCCATTTGACTGACCCGTTCCTCGGTCAGGGGATCGGGTAGCCGCTCGCTGTGGTAGGCGTTGCCGTAGCGGATGAGAAAAGCGACCCGACGCACCAGCACGGTGGTTTTGCCGCTGCCCGCGCCGGCCAGCACCAGAAGCGGCCCGTTGACGTGGAACACCGCCTCCTGCTGGCGGGGATTGAGCGACGAAAAGGCGCGCTCAAACAGCGCGGCTTTGGCCGCAAGATAGCGTTGGGGGAGTGTTTGTTGCATATGTACCTCGTAAGAACAGGGTGTGTTTTCATGGAAGACCTTAGGCGCTGGCATAAGACCTTGGGCGCTGCCCAGGTCCGCTCATAGAGCCTTCAAAAAACTTGAAAAAGGGTATGGTGTAAAGCCGCAGTGCCGGCAGTACCCCGGATGATCGTCCTTCTTTATGAGAGTTTTTGAAAGGGGTGTGGGGAAAAAGCCCGGACGGCGGGACGGACCGTTGCGGAGCAACTGTTCCCTTTTTTGAAGAGTCTTGAAAGGGGGGTGGGGAAAACTTCTTCCAGAAGTTTTCCCCGCAAAAACCAGCGGCAGCCTACTGCCGCACCGCCGCTTCCCATGCGTGTTTCATATAGAGCGCGTCCTCGGCCTGCGTTCCCGCCGACTCGCAGATGATGCGGGGGCAGACCCCCTCGCGCACAATGGCCTCCGCCAGCGGATCGAACACCGGGCCAAAAGTGTCGTCGGCAAAGGTCAGGTGCTTCTTTTCCCCTGCCTTTGTATACTCAATTTTGGAGAAATGGCAGTGCAGCCAGCGCGCGTGCGCGTCGCCCAGCGCGCTGCCGATGCAGTCGAACACCCGGCGGTAGCTGTCGGTATCCGGAAACGCACCGCCGATGTTGCGGGCGTTGAGATGCCCGAAATCCACAACCGGCGTATAAATCGGAGAGACTCTGCACTGCTCAATGACCTCCTCAAGCGTTCCGAGCTGGTTGACCTTGCCCATCGTTTCAATCCCGAGTCGGGCGCAGGGCGCGTCTCCGACCGCCTCGGCTACGCGGGAGAGCGTGTCACACGAAAGGCGCATGGCCTCCTCGCGCGTGAGCTTGCCCGCGCTGCCGCTGTGAATCACAATCGTGTCGGCGCCGAGCAGCTCGGCCGCCCAGAGCGATTTCTGAATATACGTGATGCTTTTGAGGCGCTTTTCCTCGTCGGCGCCCGAAAGCGAGATATAATACGGCGCGTGCAGCGAGAGCAGAATGCCGTGCAGCTTTGCCTGCTCCCCCACGGTGCGCAGGGATGCCTCCCCGGCGGAGATGCCGTTGCCGGCCTCGTATTCAAAAGCGTCGAGCTGTTTTTCCTTCAGCCATGCGGGCGACTGTGTGGTGGACTTGTTGCCCTCGGCGTAAAACCAATCGCCGTTTCCGCCGGGGCCAAAGGTCGGTGTGCTTGCGTTCATAGAGGGATTCTCCTTGATTGATGGGAATGAGAGGCGCGTATTCTGGGGCGCGTTTTTTAGGGGCGCGCTTTCGGGGAAACCTTTTTGGAAAAAAGTTTTTCCCCGAACCCCTTTCAAAAACCTTCCAAAGGTGGTAGTTGGGGTGCCGCCGGACGGAGGGGGGACCTACTTCCGGTAGCCGCGCGGCCACCGGTGGTCCGGCGGTGATACGTAAACAAACAGGAGCGACGGCTGGCGGTTTGTTGGCATTTATCCGCTCTGTCCCCGCGCTTTCCTGTCCGGAACTTTGGCGACGCATCCCGCGCCGGTTTACCGGCGTGGACATTCGAACATGTCCATCTAACGGTGTGCGACAGTTGGTGTAGGGGCGCGCCATCGGGGAAAACTTTTTGGCTTGGATTATAATAGTAAGTGCAACGAGTAGAAAAAGAGAGGCAAAAAGGGAAAAAAGGATTGCAACTCACTGAAAAAACCTTTATAATGGTAAATGACGAGTAAACCAAGAAAGGAAAATCCAATG
>CALXUY010000088.1 GCA_944391805.1 uncultured Clostridia bacterium | reverse complement strand
TCTCTTTTGTGGTAAAATGTTTGTAGCAACTCATTGGATTTTCCTTTCTTGGTTTACTCGTCATTTACCATTATAAAGGTTTTTTCAGTGAGTTGCAATCCTTTTTTCCCTTTTTGCCTCTCTTTTTTCTACTCGTTGCACTTACTATTATAATCCAAGGCAAAAAATCTTTGCACTTGACTTGACAATTCGAGTCAAAAGTTTTCCCCGAAAATCGCCTCCAAAAAGCCGCGTTCCGTCAATCGATATCCTCAAACACCTGCTCCGGGCGCTTCTCAAGCAGCTCCGGATTTTCCACGTGGCGCTTGATAATCTTAAAGGCCGAGGCATAGTAAAAGCCATCGCAGATGCGCTCGTCGGTCACGGCCTTCATTTCAATGTATTTTTTCACCGAGGCCTTTCCGTCCTTGTCGCAGCACACCACTGCGCGCCTGCCGCCATAGGCAATGAACACCGGCAAATTGCCGAAATTGTAGATATGGTGATAGATGGGGCGGATGCCAAGCGACCCCATGCTTGTGATGATCATGGAGCCATGAAACGGGCTGAGCTGCAAAAGAGACTTTGGCAGCCAGCCGAAATAATCGAGAAAATTGAGAAACTTGACCGTCCAGCGGCAGAGCAGCCCCGGGATGCGCGTGAGCACCTTGTTGAGCTTGTCAAACTCGCTCTTTTCGTCGGGCCGCGACTGAATTTCGGTCACCACGGCATTGAATTTTTCATAAACCTCGTCAATCGTATCGTCGGGGTTGAATTCCACCTTGATGCAGGTGTCGGGAGAGTCGAGCGAGAGCGTCTTTTTCACGGTCATCACAATCTGAATGTTGTTGCGGGCATAAATTTTCTGACCGCTGATAAAGCGATTGAGCGCGGGGCGCTGTGAGATCGCGCGGATGTACGCGGCGAGCATGACATGGAGAAAGCTGAAATTGGCCTTACCCTGCCTGGCCTTTTCCCGGCAGAAGCGGTCTGTTTTGGTGACGTCGAACATATCGGCGTAGGTGTTGCAGGCGTCGCAGCGCATGGGCATGACATAGGGCATGAATTTGTTCATCGGGTTGATCGTACGAACCTTGTAGCCGTCCGGACGATCCCCAAAGCGACGACGGCGCGGCGGCTTCTGATAGCGCTCCTGCTCGTCTGTCTGTCCGTCCTGCGGCCGATCGCCCTGCTGTGTGCCCTCCTGCTGCCCTCCATTCTCCTGCGAGCCGGCAGCCTGCTCCCCCGTCTTCAGCGCTTCGGCTTTCTGCTCTCCGGCGGCAGGAGCGTCCGGCTGCTCCGTCTGCCGGTCGTTCACCTGCCCGTCCGGCTGATCGATCCGGCGGTCATCTTGTCTGGATTGTTCGTTTACCATATATTTCTCCGTTCTGAAACATCGAGACATCTGTATGCGGTCACGGATGTGACGCCTCTATTATAAACAAAACTTAACAATTATGCAAGGGATTTTGCAAAAAAACTTCTGCAATCCTTGAAAAAATCAAAAAAATATGCTATACTGTTGGAAAAGCTCCTACGAAAAAGGAAGATAATGGATAACAAAAGTTTGAAACACGTTGATATTTACACCGACGGCTCCTGCCGGGGCAACCCCGGAGTTGGCGGATGGGGCGCGGTTCTGGTCTACCGGGGGCATGAAAAGGAGCTCTGCGGCGGCGAGCAAATGACTACCAACAACCGCATGGAGCTGACCGCGGTCATTGCGGCGCTGGAGGCGCTGCGGGAGCCGTGCGAGGTCACCCTGACCTCCGATTCCAAATACGTGATCGACGCGCTGGAGCGCGGCTGGGCCGAAAGCTGGCGCAGCCGGGGCTGGAAAAAGGCCGACAACTCCCCGGCACTGAACGCCGACCTGTGGGAGCGTCTGCTCGGGCTGATGAGCCGGCACCGGGTGCGGCTTGTCTGGGTGAAGGGACACGCCGGTCACCCCTATAACGAGCGCTGCGACCGTCTGGCAACCGCTTATGCGGACAGCCTCCGGCAGCAGTGAGCGACAACAAGGCGCCCTTGCCTCTCCGCGCGGCGATCCCCGTGATGGGGCTGCCTTTTGCGGGCATGTGCGATCAGGACAGGAACCGCGATTGCGCTCCGCTTCCCCCACCCGACGCTCCGCAGCCTTCGCGTGCCTACAGGCAGCTTCCGGCCGCGCGCGCTGATTCGGCGGTATTGCCATTCCGATAAAACATTGAAATTAAGATATTCACAGTGATCGCCGTGCACAGTCGGTTCCGAGTGTGTGCGGAAAATTCCCATCACGTGCGGCTTCCGCGGCATGTCCGAGGATACCGGGTACGGCGCTCCGCAATCCGGCAAACCAATTCCGTCACGGCGTCCCCCGCGCGATTCCGCCGCAATATGCGGACCGCCACCGGTGGACGGGTTCCCGGAAATTGCCGCTATCCGGCGTTTTTTTATGCCCACGCCGCATTTGATTCCGCCAAGCACATTGACAAATGCGTCAGGCTGTGATATAATAGAAACCGATCGGTAACCGAATGCCGGCAGATGCTCCCCCTCCCGGACGGACGGGGCTCGTTTTTGTATCCGGCTCTGTGCATCTGCCGCTTGAAATAGCGGGGGAGTCCCCGAATGCTTGATATTGAGGTGAAATGAGGTTAGTAAATGATGAATCGCCATTTTCTGATTGATTTTGAAAACGTTCACGAGGGAGGTCTGAACGGGCTTTCCGCACTGTCCGAGAGCGACTATGTCTATCTGTTCTACACCAAAAACGCCAATCTGATCAACCTGCGCGTGCTGGTAGAGGTGATTGAAAACGGCCTGCGCGCACACTTTACTGCCTACGAGATTGCCAGCGGAAAGCAATCGCTGGATATGCAGCTGGTCAGCTTTCTGGGCAGTCTGATCGGTGCGGAGCAGAACGCCGATCACCAGTACATCATTGTCAGCCGGGATGCCGACTACCGCAACACAATTTCCTTCTGGAACAGCGTGGGCATGCACCGCATTGAAATGGCTCCCGCAATTGACCAGTGCAGCCAGCCGGCGCCTGCCGCGCTCCCTGCCAAAAAGCAGAACGGCACAAAAAAAGCGGCGCCGTCTGCGAAAAAAGCGGCGATCGCCGCCGGAAAAGAAACGCCCGCCTCCGATAAGCCCACCGCCCCCGCAGGCAAAAACACCACGCCCAACAAGGGAACGCTCAACAACGCGGTGCAGCAGGTGCTGAGCAAAAAGAAGACCGGCGGAACCAAAATTTCGCACGTGGCCTCGGTCGCAGTGAAGTACATCGACAAGGAAAACGGCCGCGATCTGATCTTCAACGACCTGGTACACAAATACGGGTCCGTGGAGGGGACAGCGCTGTTCGGACTGATCGAGCCGCTGCTCTGACCGACGGGCAGGCACGGGAGGGAGCTTTGCAAAGCCCCTCCCTTTTCTGTTGCCGGACGCCGGGAGCAGGAAGGTCTGAACCGGCGCCCGCCTCCGTCCAGCCGGCAAAGCTCTGCCGGAACGGCTCCGTCAGGCGGCGGAAACGCTGCGAGGTCTCCGCCCTTCGGGACGGAGACCTCGTGCCTGTGCTCCCACCGGAAGCCTGCACTGCCATCGCACAAAGCGAAGCAAAGCATTCATACCTGCGGAGCACCCAACGGAACCCGCCATCCACGGCGGTCCGCCATCCGCTTCAGATTTTTTTGCCCACCAGCGCCAGCACGCCGTTGACAATAAAGACAATGCCGAGCAGAATGAAGAACCAGTTCAGCGTAAGGCTCTGCGCCACAATCAGCAGCACGCCGACCGCAATCGTCAGCACTGCCAGAATCAGGGGCAGCAGGTTGTTTTTCTGCTTCATTGCATTCATCAGATCCAGCACGCCCTTGACGATGATCAGAACGCCGAACACAATCATCACAAAGCTCACAAAGAACCAGCCGCCAAAAATCAGCAGCAGCCCGATGACCAATCCGACTACTCCGCCAACCGTGTCCTTCCGTGTCAGGCAGAGCACCCCCTGCACCACAAACAAAATGCCGACAATGGTCAACAGCCAGTTCAGCGCGCTTGCCCGAAAGATGCAGAACAACAGTCCCACAACAATGTACAGGATGGCCTGCAGCAGGTTGTTGTCTATTGTAAATTTGGATTTAGACATCGTTCCCTCCTATTGATAAAAAATTTGTCTGCTTCAATACTATATTATAGCCTCTTTTTTTGTATTTGTCAAGTGGCGGCTGAAATTTTTTTGCCATGTCCGTCTCCAAACATCATATCCGCCTGCCGCCGGCCTTCCTCCGGCGCGCAAGCGCACAAAAAAGTCCCTGCCGATGGGGATGTACCAAGTCCAGGCAGGGACAAGGGGGTGGTTCCTGCATCGAGCCGTGCCAAGAAAGCCCTGCAGGAACGATGGGGTTCGGACACCCCGGCCGGAGGTCTCTCATCTCTCCGGACAAGGCCGTCCGATTAGGCACACATCCCTGTACGGGATGATGCGGAAAATCATGTCAGTGGGATTTTTAGGGGTTCTCTCAAAACCAACAATGATTTTCTGGAGCTGGTGATAAGACTTGAACTTACGACCTGCTGATTACGAATCAGCTGCACTACCGACTGTGCTACACCAGCAAAAGGTTCAGAATACCATTATTATAACCTAAAAACTGGATTTTGTCAATAGACTTTTGAAAAAACTTTGCATTTTTTGAAAAAAAGAGGGACATCGCTTGATTTTAACGGCCGAATATGATAAAATAAGGTAGCTTTCACCTCCAGAAAGGACAAGAAACTGATGAATTTATGCGATCCAAAAACCATACGGAAGATTATGTCCGTGCACGGCATCGGCTTTCGCAAGGAGCTTGGCCAGAATTTTCTGACCGATTCCACAACGGTGGACAGCATTGCCGACGCCTGTCTGGTCAGCCGGGATGCCACTGTGCTGGAGATCGGTCCGGGCATCGGCACGCTGACCCGTTCGCTGGCCGCGCGCTACCGCCGGGTTGTAGCCCTGGAGGTTGACCGCAATCTCATTCCGGTGCTGGAGGACACACTGGGGGACTGCGGAAATGTGCAGGTGATACAGGCCGACGTGCTGCAGGCCGATCTTGCCGGCCTGCTTGCGGCGGATTTTGCTGCCGGACCGGTGGCGGTCTGCGCCAACCTGCCATATTATATCACGACCCCTATTCTGATGAAGCTGCTGGAGTCCCGCCTGCCCTTTCAGAGCATTACCGTGATGGTACAGGACGAGGTGGCCAGCCGGCTCTGTGCGCAGCCCGGCTCCCGCGCCTACGGAGCCGTTACCGCATCTGTTTCCTATTTCGGGCAGGCGCAAAAGCTGTTTACGGTGCCGGCCTCCCGGTTTCTGCCAACGCCAAAGGTCAATTCTGCGGTGGTACACATTGTGCTGTGGCGCCAGCCTCCCTGTCAGCCGCGCAGCGAGGAGATGCTGTTCCGCACCATCAAGGCGGCCTTCGGGCAGCGGCGCAAGACGCTGCCCAACGCGCTGGCCGCCGGTTTTCCCGAGCTGAACCGTGAGCAGATCCGCGGCGCGGTCGCTCACATCGGGCAGCCCCTGAACGTGCGCGGAGAATGCCTTGACATCGCGCAGTTCACCGCACTCTCCGACTACATTCTGGACTGCCTGACCGCAAACCGGACAGCGCCCGGCGCCGGCTTTTGAACGCGCGCCGGCTCAATGCCGGTCCTTTGTGTGCCGCCCACTCCAACGTGCCGCCGGGACAGGACTATACCGCTGTATATCACCATCGAAAGGAGCACTTCTATGAACGCCCGTACCCGTCTCTTTGCATTCGTATCGATTGTACTGCTGTTTGCTCTGCTGCCCATATTTGCGTCCGCCGCAGACGACACGACCGTGACCATCGGTGAGGACAAAACCGAGGTGACAGCCGAGGATACTGCCGATTACCGCAGCGCCGCGTCCATCCGCATCGCCGACGGGGTGACGCATATTGCCGACGGCGCCTTCCGCAACTTTTTCAGCCTGACCGAGATACAGTTTCCCGACAGCCTGCAAACCATCGGAGACGAGGCCTTTTCCTTCTGCTCGGGACTGGAATCCGCCCCGCTTCCGGAGGGACTGCAAACCATCGGGGAACAGGCGTTTTATGCCTGCGCAAAGCTCAGCTCGGTTCATATCCCCGAGGGTGTTACCTCCATCGGCACAGAGGCATTTTACAGCAGCGGGCTGCGCACGCTGATTTTTGACGCGGTCAACTGCGCCGATGCGGACGCGCGGAGCGGATACCTGTTTACGGTTTCATACGAGGATGCGACCGTGCAGATCGGCCCCAAGGTGACCCGCATTCCTGCCTGCTTTCTCGAGGCCCCCCAGCTGCGCAGGCTGACGATTCCGGCAAACGTGGCCGAGATCGGGGAAAACGCCTTTGATTACTGTTATTGTCTGGAGGAGGTGACATTTGAGAATCCCGACACAAAGGTGCCGGAAAGCGCCTTTTTGGAGCATGTGTCGCTGATCGGCCTCAACGGCGTTGAAAATCCGGCGGAAACAGACCGCCCCGGCGGATCGGGCGAATCAACCGACATGGCCGGCTCCGACGCTCCCTCCGATCCGGCAGCGCCCGATGACCCGACCGACCCAAACGGTTCCCCCGACGGATGGGTGATTTTTCTGATCGGTTTCTGCTCGCTGATCTATCTCACACAAGGCGTCCTGCTGACCGTTTGGAACCTGCGCATGGCCCGCCAGCGCACCGGCCGGAACGGTAAGCCCTCCGTCCCCCTTATCGTGCTCGCCGCAGTCTCGCCATGGCTGCTGCTCGGGATATTCTGCTGGATGTTCCTGCATTTCACATCGCATAAGCAGCAATAAAGCTACCGCCGCAGAGGAGCGCACATTGGAGTGAGCAACGGCGCGCGCCGGCCAAAGGCCCGCGGAGCCACGGCAACTTTTTGAAAAAAATTTGCAATTCCTCTTGCAATTCCGCGAAAATTCGTTTATAATAATATGGATCAGATCCCCCACCGCAAAGCTCCCGGGGGATCATGCGCTGCCCCGGAGAGGGTTCCGTGGGCCGATCTCACATCAATTATTCCGGTTCCCCGCCCGGCGGGGCGCCATCAGGAGGAACAGTTCTGCATGAAAATTCTGGTGATCAACGCGGGCAGCTCGTCCGTCAAGTATCAGCTCATCAACATGGAAAACGAGACGCTGCTCGCAAAGGGCGTGGCCGACAGCATCGGCATCGAGGGCGGCAGCTTCAAGCACTCGGTTCCGGGCCGCGACGACTACAAGGTGGAGGTGCGGATGAACAACCACGCGGAGGCCATCGCGCTGGTCATCGACGCGCTGACCTCAAAGGAGCACGGGGTGATCTCCTCGCTCTCCGAAATTTCGGCCGTGGGGCACCGCGTGCTGCACGGAGGTGAGAAATTCTCCGGCTCGGTGCGCATCACGCCCGACGTCATCGCCGCCATTGAGGAGTGCTGCGAGCTGGGGCCGCTGCACAACCCCCACAACCTGACCGGCATCCGCGCCTGCGAAAAGCTGATGCCCGGCGTACCTCAGGTGGCCGTGTTCGACACCGGCTTCCACCAGACCATGCCGGATTTTGCATACCTCTACGCTCTGCCCTATGAATACTACGAAAAATACCACATCCGCCGCTATGGCTTCCACGGCACCAGCCACCGCTACATCAGCATGCGGGCAGCCGCCATGCTGGGCAAAAAGCCTGAGGAGCTGCGCATTGTCACATGCCACCTCGGCAACGGCTCCTCGATCTCGGCCGTGAAGAATGGCAAGTGCTTTGACACCTCGATGGGTCTGACCCCGCTCGAGGGCATTCTGATGGGAACCCGCTGCGGCTCGATTGACCCTGCCATCATCCCGCTGCTGATGAAAAAGGAAAACCTCACGCCCGACCAGATCGACCACATCATGAACAAGAAATCCGGCATTCTGGGTCTGACCGGCGTGACCAGCGACAACCGCTATGTCGAGCAGCATGCCAAGGACGGGGACGCCCGCTGCCAGCTCGTTGAAGCCATGCTGGTGCACCAGCTCACCAAATACATCGGGGGCTACGCGGCCGCAATGGGAGGCGTGGACGCGATTGTCTTCGCCGGCGGCATCGGTGAAAACAACCCGCACTATCGCTCCCGCGTGGCCGATAACCTCGCGTTCCTCGGCGTGGCGGTGGACGAGTCCATCAACGAAAAGGCCATCCGCGGCAGAGCGGAATACGATATTTCCACCCCGGACGCCAAGGTTCGCATGCTGGTGATTCCCACCAATGAGGAGCTGATGATTGCCAAAGACACCGAGGAACTCACCCGGTGATACAGAAAGGATAAAAGAATGACTGTTGACGAAATCAAGCAGGAGATCTGCGAGGTTGGCCACCGCCTGTACGATCACGGTTTTGTGGCGGCAAATGACGGGAACATTTCGGTAAAGGTGGGGCCGAATGAGTTTTACTGCACCCCCACCGGTGTTTCCAAGGGTTCGCTGACCCCGGATATGATCATCAAAATCGACGCCGAGGGCAACCGGCTCGAGGGCGAGCTGAAGCCCTCCTCCGAAATCAAAATGCACCTGCGGGTCTACCGTGAGCGCCCGGACGTGAACGCCGTAGTGCACGCGCACCCGCCCGTGGCAACAGCATTTACGGTTGCCGGCATTCCGCTCGACCGCTACATCCTGCCCGAGGCCGTGCTGACCATCGGAGACGTGCCCACCTGCGCCTACGGAACCCCCTCCACCATGGAGATTCCCGATTCACTGATGCCCTATATTCAGGAGCACGACGCCTTTATGCTCAAAAACCACGGTGCGCTGACCGTGGGCAACACGCTCACACGCGCGATGTTCACAATGGAGGAGGTTGAGTTCAACGCCAACATCATGAAAATCGCGATGGATCTCGGCCGCATCGAGGAAATTCCGGCCGACCAGATGGTCAAGCTGATGGAGTTGCGCGTCAAAATGGGCTTCCCGGGCAAGCACCCGGGCTACAAAACCGAGGCCGAGCGCGCCGCTGCCGATCCGCGCAGCACGCTGAACACCATGAAATAAACTCCCATTATGAAGGAATCCCCGCATCTCTGACATACCGCAGAGATGCGGGGATTTTTTTACCAGACATTGCAGGATAAACGCTCTGATTTCGAAAAAGGGTCCCTTCCATGCTCCCCCTCCGTATGGGTACTTCATTTCGCCGGCTTTCAAACCTTGGCCAATCGTATGCCCCCGGCACAAATGTGCCGGGGGCGCGATTTTACAATACAATCTGACTGCAGTCTACATCGCAGCGGGCAACGGCTCCCGCCCCTGCAGATTTACAGCATTCCATCAGGCCCTGGCCGTTCAAACGGACGTAGCATTCTCGGAAAATGCTTCCTTTTCCATGCCGCCCGGCATTGTCGGCTCCTTCCATAGCCGGACCGTGCTGCCGCCAACCATACTCGGCTCCACCAGAAAAGTTTGCGGGATGTGAGCATCCGCTCCGTTCATCTGCTCCACCAGCTTCCGGATCGCCAGATCCGAAAGCTCCCGCGTGTTCTGCTCAATGTGCGCAGGCTCACAGAGAATATCATTTACCTCTCCGCGCAGGCTGTCCACCGTTACAACCGAAACATCCTCGGGGATGCGCAGCCCACACTCCCGAATCAGGCTGATGACCGAGAGGTAGGTGCCGGAATTCAGGCAGATCACCGCGGACGCGCGGCGCTCGAGCAGTGTTTTTTTCAGATATTCCTGCTGATCCGGCTTGTTGATTTTTTTCACAATCATAGAGGGATCAATCAGAATCCGGTGCTCCGACATCTCCTCGAGAAAGCCTTCGATGCGCTCAAACATCGAGGTTACCCGCCCGGTGGAACGCAGGCAGAGCATGATATTGCGGTGTCCGGCATTGATCAGGTACCGGGTGGCCAGCCGAACTGCCTTGCGGTTGTCTGTCTGCACACAGGTCAGGGGCAGCCCCGGAAGGTTGCGGTCAATCAGTACGGTGGGCAGATCGGTCTCCGCCAGCCCCAGCAGCTCGGAGCCATAGCCCCCTGTGCTGCACGAAAACAGCAGCAGACCGGCATACCTTCCGCCTTCCTGCCCGATACCGGAGGTGATGTTGGAAAGAATCTCCTCCTCCTCGGCCACCACATTGCCGCTGAAATAAAAGGCACAGAAAAAGCCCGCTTCCTTGGCCGCCCGGACAAGCTCCTCGGCAATCTGAATCGAATAATTGCTGCGGATATCCGGCATCACCACGGCAACCGTTTTCCTTTGCGCCGGCGCCGGCGGCTCTTCATCCCGGCGGCAATCCGCCACAAAGGAGCCCTTCCCCTGTGAACGGACAATAATCCCCTTTGTGGCAAGATTGGACAGTGCCGTACTGGCCACAATGCGGCTCACACCGTATCTCTTCATCAGGCTTTTTTCGGTTGGCAGACGGTCTCCCGGGGCATAAACCCCGGCACGGATGTCCCCCACGATCTGATCCATTATCTGTACATATTTCGGTGTATTTCCCATTTTGCGACCATCTCATTCTGTTATCGATTTCAAAAGGCAGACAGACAACCATTCATTGCCTGTCTGCCGAACTGGATATGTCCTATTTTACCATGTTTATATCAATTTGTCAATATTGTTTTTCCTTTTTTTTCAAGGCCACACCAATAATTGACACCAGACCGACCATTGCAATGGTGGAAACCGCTCCAATGGAGGAAGCGCAGCCTCCATCCTCGCCGCCGGCGGGAGCAGTGGTCTGCTCCGGCTCGGAGGACTCCTCCTGCGACTCCTCATCACTCGGCTCCGGCTCCTCGGTAGTGGACGGCGGATCGGTCGTCACCTCCGGCTCCTTGATCTCCTCCTGCCCTTCCACGTCATAATCAATCACGGGCGCTTCTTTGCCAAGTCCGGCCTCCTGCATCCAGGCCAGCGCAATCTGACCTTCCTGCTCGACATACACCTCCGCGTATTTTTCGTTCAGCCCGGCAAAGGTTGTGTCGTCCAGCGGGGCTGCGTCTCCAACCGCTTCGGGTGCAGTGGTGCCGTCAATCGGCTTGACGGGAACCGAATAGTTGTTTTCAATCTCGCAGTTGCCCTTTTGCAGTCCGCCCGTGGCAACCGAAAGGATGCCGAATACCACCTGCGCCGTGTAACCGTCCTGCAGCTCGAGCGCATTGTAGTTGACATTTCCCTTGAGAATCAGCGTACCGCCGCCGCAGTTCATACGGGTGAAGATGCCGGCAATCTGGCAGTTGTCCGCTTCGATGTTGGTGTTGTGAATATACCCGTAATTGATGTTGTTGCTCAACTCAATGATACCACCCGAAGAGGCAGGCTTGCCAAAGGCAAGAATGCCGCCGGCCTGGTTGCCCGAGCTGTTGGAAACATCGCCGTAGTTGACGCAGCGCCGAATGGCAACCCCAAGAGAATTGCCGTTGTTCTGGCCCACAATGCCGCCGGCGCTGTACTTGCCGGTGATGGTTCCGTAGTTCACACACTGCTCCACGGTGAGATTAAAGGTAACCGCGTTGAGCGCAAGGCCCACCAAGCCGCCGCCGTATCTGCCTGCCGACACATTGCCGGCATTGACGCAGTTGACAAGCGTCAGCGCGCCGTCCTGCATTGCGCCGATGACGCCTCCGGCCGTGGCCATACCCAAAACCGAAACATCGATGTTCACATCAACCGTTACGTTCTCAATGGTGCCATAGCCACAGTCGGCCAGCGCGCCCGCGAGATAATCGGTGCCGTTGGAGGCGGGCTTCATCATCAGGCTGTTTGGCTCCTCGCCCTCCACAATGTTGAGATTTTTGATGGTTGCGCCCTTGAGATTATTGAACAGTCCGCCCGAGATCTCGGCGTTGCTGAGCACAATGGTGTGCCCCTGCCCATCCAGAGTTCCGGCAAAATCAACCGGAGATTCGTAGTCGCCGCTGACCAGAATGTCGTTGGCAAGGTAATAGACGCCGTCTTCTTCAATTTCCATCAGACCGTATACATCGGTAATCGGCGTGCCTTCCGGCGCGGGCGCATCTTCCGCCAATGCCGAAAGCGAGAAGCAGCCAAGCGTAAGGAGCAGGCACAAAAGCAGTGCAGTGAGCTTTTTCATGTGAAAATCCTCCATTCTGTAATTTTGATCGGGTCAAAGCCCCTGTGGAAATGGCCGGCGGCTGTCAGCCGCCGCACCTCCCGGAGCGAGGGTACAGGCCGCACCGGTCCGCGGCGCATCCCAATCGCTTCAAAATGATTGACTCCGCGTATTTATCCCAGCGCTTCGTAAATCAGGTTCAGATACATCTCCAGCTCCACGGTAAACTTCTGCGCTTCAACCTGCCATGCGCTGCTGCCCGACTCGATCAGGCCGCGGTACTTGGTTTGCGTGAGGTTATTCATGGTCGCGCCGAAGATCCGGCCAAGGTCGAACACGATATTTTCGCGGCAGATGTCATACATCTGGGCGGTGACGTCGTCCTTTGCATAGCGCGTCTGCATGGTTTGCTCATAGAGCGCGGGCGTGGTTTTGCGGTAAGCCTCGGACGCCATGCATTCAAGCACCGCTCCGAGCATATCCACTCTCTCCTGATCGTAGGACTGCGCCATGCTGATGCTGTAAAGCGTGAAGGGGTTGCCGATGCAGGTCAGATACTGCTCCTGCTGGCTGTCCCACTTCGGGGTGGGCACCACACCGTAAACCAGATTGTTGGCATGGCCGTAATCGGTGATGGCGTCCATCGGGCGGTTGGTGATAAACGCAACCTGACCGTTGGCAAAGGCCTGATTGACCGGACCCGTGTCGTCGTGCACGCAGAAGCCGCCCTCGGAATCAAACAGCAGCTCCACCAGCATTTCGGCCAGCCGTTGCGAAACCTCACCGGTATAGGAGGGAGAAAGCAGCAGCTCGCCGTTGTCCCCCTTTTCGGTGGTGCGCAGCCCCGAGCTGTAGAAGAAGGCGTCAATCGAAAGCCGCGGCATCACAATGCCGAAGGTATCCGCCAGGTCCTTGCCCGGCTCTCCCGCGTCGGTATAAATCTCTTTGCACATGCTGAACATTTTGTCCACCGTCCACTCGTTGTTGGCAACCAGCGTGTAGGGATCCTCCAGGCCGTAGGTTTGCAGCATGGTTTTGTTGAAAAAGGTGGCGTACATCCAGTACAGCGTGTTGGTGGAAATGTCGCCCGAAATGAAGTAGAGCTTATCCCCCACCATCGCCTCGTTCAGCAGCGAATCAGGCCACCAGGGCTTGGTGAAATCCAGATAATTCACGCCGATCAGATCAATGGTGTTGCCGGTGTAGGTTACTGTTGCCATGGTCTGGCTATAGCCTGCGATGATGTCGATCTTTCCCTCCCCATTCCGGTCATTCTGAACGGTTTGGGCAAACTGCTCCTGGTTGGCGCCGGTCCAATTGAGCGTAATGTTCAGCCGCTCCTGCACGGATTGGTTGCGGTTGAAAATGGCGTCATCGACCAGATCGCCCGACACCTCCACGTCGAACTCCGGCATGCCGGTATCGGTCCAGTAGAGAATGGTGACGTCCTCGTCAAAATTCAGGTCGTCGGGCAGGCTGTCCGGCAGATACCCGTCGTTTTGCTCCCCCTGCCCATTGTTTGCGGGAGGCGTGGTTTGCTGGGAATCCCCTTCCTCCTTTTTACAGCCCGCAAGCAATGCAAGCAGCATCAGGCAGGCCAGGGCAATGGCAGCAAACCGGATCGGCTTTGTTTTCATCATTCATTCACTCCTTTTTGCTCTCACTCCTGCGCGTCATAGCGCGGGTGACTGGTTTGTGTGATCTCTCCGTTCTCAAACCGCAGCTCCCATGTCACATCGTCCGCATACAGAACGGAGGAAGCGTATTTGCTGTACATGAGATACGTAGTGTAATTGTTGTTCAGAATATGGTATTCGGAATTGGATACCAACGCAATATTCCCCTGAATCAGGTCATACAGCCCCTGAATCTGATTGTAGCCGTGATGGGCTACCTGCACAATATCGCTCCTGAGTGTCCGGGCGCCTTAGCGCACCAGCATGGCGGCCTCCGCCTCGGTATCCGCATCCCCCAGGAATATGGCCGATTTGCCGCCGTAGGTCATTTTCAGCACCGTGCTGGTCGAATTGAATTTCTTGACGTCAAGGGTGCCGTCCGGCTTGATCAGATCCTCCCATGTGAACAGCACATCAAATGTCGCGCCGCCGATGCTGAACTGCTGACCGCGGTGCAGCTTGACAAAATCCACATTCGGATACTTGCGGCGGATGGCATTCTTCAGGGCGCTGGTATCATCGCCGGCGTAGCCGTTGGAGGCCAGACGGTAGGACGGGAAGTTGAACAACACGGTTTGCAGACGGAAGCTCTCGGAATAGCTGGCGCCCGCATCATCCGGATTGGATGCGGTGAGAAAATCCGCCGCGAGCCGCACATGGTCGCCGTGTGCGTGTGAGAAGAACCATGCACGCACGGTCATCTTTTCCCCCTCCGGCACGCCTGTGACGCCGCGCAGAAACCGGTACAGCCCCAGCAGAGAAGCGTCCGTTGCCTGCGCGCCGTGACCGCTGTCAATCAGCATCAGAGAGTTGTCCGAAAAACAGATGATGTAGAGCATTCCGCAGTCCACCACATTGTCCGGCTCGGTGTAATCGGTCTCCGAATGCGCGTAATTGAGCGAGTACTGGTAAAGCCGCAGGCTTCCGGTATCCTCAACCGCGGGCAGCTCGGTGAACAGAATGGTGGTGGAGGGATCCTGACTCAGCCGGACATATCCCCCGATATCGGTATAGGAAAGATCGTAATATACGCCGTCCACACAATAGGTGTAGTACGCACCCGCCTCATCCTCACGATGGGCAAGCTGCCGGTAGGGGATGAGCGAAACGTAGGCTTCAAACTCCTCCTCGGTGGTGTTCACCAGCGTTTTGATCACCGAATCCTCGGGGGTGGTCAGTACCGTATCGTCCGAAAGCCCCGGTCCGCCGTTGGTGGTGACAAGCGTGCCCTTTTTGCTGCTGTACCGCGGAAACACGTCAAACAGCTTGGCCCCATCCGGATCCTCGTCCGGAAATTCGGTGATGCCGGTGTCATAGCCGGGATCGGGTTCCGGCGCGGGATCTTCCCCGGTGCCGGCAGTCTCGGTGATCGGCACAGTGTCGGTTCCCGGCTCCCCGGCCTCCTTTTTACAGCCGGCAAAGCCGGAGACCGCGAGAATCAGAATCAGCAGCCACAAAAGCGCTTGTCTGGCAATGGTTTTGGGTTGTTTCATACGCACGCTCCCTTTCTGAAAAATGGGCAAAGATCTGCCTTTTATCCCGCCTGATGGACGGCCTGATCATCCGCGTCATACCGTGGATGCTCAAAAACCTCCATGCTGTCGGGACGCAGAGCCAGCTCCCATGTCACCGCGTCGGCACAATAGATCCCCTTGGTGCACACATTCTGAAAGCGGGCGTATGCGGCCGCGTTACGGATGCTCATGAGCCGATAGGCGGTGGGCACCAGGGCGTAATCCGCATCGATCACCTCGTAAATACCGAGATTGTTGATGCAGTGATGTGCCACCTGCACGATCTCGGAGCGCAGGGTCTGCGCGGTATAGTTGCGCAGGAGAATGCTCTCAAGCGCCTTCGCCGTGTCGGCCAGCATCAACAGGCTGTGCGAGCCGTAGGTCAGCCGCAGCACCGTGCTGGTCGAGTTGAACTCCTTCAGTCCCCAGCTCCCGTCCGGAAGCACCGAATCCTCCCAGGTGGCAAGCACCTCAAACGCCAGCCCGAACATCTCAAAGCGCTGGCCGGTGTGGAGCTTGACATAGTGCGCGTCGGGATAATTGCGGCGCATGGCCGCCTTCATCGCGGCGGTTTCCTTGGGCGCATAGGTGCCAACCGCAACACGGTAGGCCGGGAAATTGAAGAGCACCGCCTCCACGTCAAGCTCCTCCGCATAGCTCCGCCCGAGCTGCTCGGCCTGCCCCTGCTCGTAATACTCCCCGAGCATGGTAGCCGCCATGCCGCAATGGTCGCCGTGCGCGTGTGTGAAGAACCACGCGCGGATGCGGATTTTCTCACCCTCCGGGGTTCCGCTGATCTGCCGGAGGAACCGGTACAGCCCCTCCTGCGAGCGCTCGGTCGCCTGCACGCCGTGGCCGCTGTCCACCAAAAACAGGGAGCCGTCCGGAAAGCGAACGATATAAAGCATACCGCAGTCCATGCAGCCCTGCTCGGCATAGGGCACACAGGCGTCCACATAATTGAGCGAATACTGATAGATGCTGATGCGCTCGGCCATGCCCGGGGCGCTCAGGGCCTCCGCCGGAATGTCGGAGGAGTTGTCCTCTATCACCCGCACCGTGCCGTCGGCATAGAGATAATAGATGTAGTATATCCGGTCGGCCAGCCGGTAGGTGCGGAATTTGCCCGCCTCATTCTGGCGGGGATCGATGCACACCCCGGGAATGGATGCGATAAAACGGTCAAACTCCTGCTCGTCGGTATTGCTGATGACATAGAGGAAGGAATCCTCCCCGGTGCAGCCCGGGATGTCGTCCAAAAGCCCCGGGCCGCCATTGCAGATTGCGCTGCGCACAGCCGCTTTGCTTTGGTAACGTGGCAGCGCCGCAAAGGTTTCGAGTCCGGTTTCGTCGGTTTGGTTGATCATGAAAGCCTCTTTTCTCTCACCCGTTTGTCGCTTTGGGTGACGGTACGTGATAGTTCCCCTCACACCTTCAGCTTCAGTGTGACAATCTCGAAGGGTCCGACATGGAGCCTGACGCTGTTGTCGGTGATTTTCAGGGGCTTGATGCGGTTTTCCATCAGGTCGCACAGCTCCGCTCCGGCAATGGGAAAGCCAAAGCGCACAACCGGGTCAGAGTGCGTCCGCCATGCGTCATACAGACGGACAATGACGTCCTCCCGGTTTTCGGCCTGCTTGACCACCTCGGTTACAATGTTCGGGCAGTCGACCGTGACCGCGCTAAACACTGCGGGCAGTCCGCCCTCCCGCGGCGCCAGCCGCATGGCGCGCATCGGATTGTTGAGGTCGTATGCCAACGCAATGGTCCCCGCCTCGCGGTAGTCGCCGGCGTGTGGATAGACGGAATAGGTGAAGCTGTGGTGCTCCTGATCGGCCTTGGGATTGGGATTTGTGGCGGATTTGAGCAGCGAGAGCCGCATAACGCCGCCCCGGATGTCATAGCCGTATTTGCAGTCGTTGAGCAGACTCACCCCATAGCCATACTCCCCGAGATCGGCCCACTTGTGACCGCAGACCTCAAACTTAGCCTGATCCCAGCTGGTGTTGCGGTGTGTGGGACGCTCCACGCTGCCATACTGAATCTCGTAGGTGGCGCGCTCGGAGCTGACCGTGGTCGGAAACGCGGCCTTGAGCAGAATGTGGTCGTTCTTCCAATCCACATCGGTGACAAATTCGAGCCTTGCATTGTGGTCGCTCAGGCGGATGATCTGCCGGATCGCGGAATCCTGAAAATGCCGCTCCAGGACGAAGCCGGCGTACACGCCGTCCTCATACAGGGTGACCGAATTCAGCTCCCGCACCTCCCACATTTTTTCCTCGTAGTAATTGGTGATCTCCCATGCGTCGTACTTGCGCGGGTAATCCTCAAAGGCCTGCAGCACATTGGCGCGGCTGCCGGCAGGAACCACCTCGCGCTTTGCCTGCTTGTCATAAATGCTGCGGATTTCAAAGTTTTTGTCAAACCGCACCCGCAGGAACCGGTTTTCCAGCGTCCGCTTTTCGAGGCTGACCTTCACCCCACAGCGCTGCTCGGACTGCCCGATGACCTTCCAACCCATGGGCGGAACATCCTCAGCCCAGTAGCACTTCCCGTCGACCGTAACCGCCGAGCTGTTCGCAAAGCCATTGGGGTTGAACACCAGAATGCCTCCCTGGGAGCCGACCGACGCGGCCAGGCTCTCCAGCGCATCGTCCAACACGCCGCTGCCCTCGCGGAACACGTCGGCATAAATGCGGTCGGTGTCCTTGTACACCTCCGCCACCGAGGAGCCGGGCAGCACATCATGGAACTGGCAGAGCAGAATGTTCAGCCAGCCCCGGTACAGCCGGTCATAGGGGTAATCCCGCTGCAGCAGCACGCTCGCCAGCGTGCTCGCCAGCTCGGCGGTCTGGTAGAGGAACTCGCTGCGGCGGTTGTTCTTCTTGTTTTTGGCAATGGATGTATAGGTGCCGCGGTGATATTCGAGGTAAAGCTCCCCGACCCACTCGGGCAGGAACCGGTTGTTCCGCACGGTCTTCTCCATCCGGTCGAGAAAGTCCCCGGCAAACTCGAATGTGACCGACGGACAGCCCGGAATGCCCTTTTCGAGCCGGCGACCGATTTCCACCATCTCGCGGGTCGGTCCTCCGCCTCCGTCGCCGTGGCCGTAGAGCAGCATGGCCTCGCGGGCAATATCCTTTTGCTGGAAGCGCTCCCACGTGCCCTTGACCCACTTGGGGGCGGTATCGCCGGTGTAAAACGCGCGTGCATCGGCACTGTCATAGCCCTGCGAGGTCAGAAAGTAGGAAAGCACCTCGCTGCCGTCAATTCCCTTCCAGCGGAACACGTCATAGGGCATCTGGTTGGTCTCATTCCAACTGATTTTGGAGGTGAAAAACTTGGTCACACCGGACTTGCGCAGAATCTGCGGCATGGCGGCCGAATAGCCGAACACATCGGGCAGCCAAAGAATTTCGGAATCCTTGCCGAACTCCTCCCGGATAAAGGCCTTTCCGTAAAGGATCTGGCGAACCAGAGATTCCCCATTCGGCAGGTTGCAGTCGGCCTCCAGCCACATGGCGCCCTCCACCTCCCAGCGGCCCTGCCGCACCAGCTCCTTGATCTCTTCGTAGAGCGCCGGGTCATCCTCCTTGACGTACTGGTAAAGCTGGGGCTGGGAGGACATGAACTTGTACTCGGGATACTCCTTCATCATATTGACCACAGTCGAGAAGGAGCGCTGCGCCTTTTCACGGGTCTGGCGGAAGGGCCAGAGCCACGCCACATCGATGTGCGTGTGCCCAACGCAGACCACATTGGCCGGCTGCCTGCCGCACACCCTGCCGTAAAACGCGGTTTGCAGATAGTCGATGGCCGCACGCACGCTCTGCCGGTACTCCTCGGTGCCCCGCGTGCGCAAATCCAGCAGATTGATGGCCTCGTTGAGCTCGGCGCGGATGTCGCAGAACTCCACACTGTCCTCGGGCAGAAGGCTCATCACATCATAGGGCACGCGCAGATCCCAGTACAGCCTCCGTGTGTCTGGGTCGATCACCCGCAGCTCGGGGCAGTATTCGGAGGAATCCGAATTGTATCCCACATAGGCGTAGGTCAGGAGCTCATATTCGCTCTTTTCGGAATCCAGCGGAAATGCGCGGTGGTTGGGATCCAACCCCTGCACGGTTTTTCCGTCGAGATAGGTGATGAACTGCGGGGATTGGCGGGATGCGTAATTGTACAGCTCCACCTGCTTTCCGCGGAAGTCTTCCGGGATGCGGAGCGTGGCGCGGAACCAGCCGTGCCACTCAAAGCTGCCGCCAAAGGTCTCGCCCCAGCCGAATTCCCGCCATGCGGCGTCGGCCGGCGGCATATTCGCGCCGTTTTTATAGTCGCATTCGCACATGGTGATGCCCTCGACCCGTTGGCGATCCATCACCACCCGTCGGTCCAGCTCGGAGAGAATTCTTCCGATCCGTTGCTTCAAATAGTTCATAGGGTTCTCCTCTGCCCCCGCATTCCGCGGACACAGACCGGCGGCCGCGGGAGCACATCTTTACGGCTTTGTTTGATGTTGCTATGCAATTCTTTCATGTCATCATATCGAATTTCCCGGGCAAGCCTTGAAAATGCGGCTGTTTTGAGGCACATCCGACAAAGTACAGGGCTGCACAGTCCGAAATTGAAGCAAATTCACAGCCGGCCGAAAAAAACCGGGCCGGATGAGCGGCCATTCGGGCAATCTGACGACATAACAACCGGATTGGTTGTCCTGATTCTCCTCGCGGGAAGGCGGAGCACACGCTTCGCCTCCCCGTTCCGGAATCGGTTCAGATATCCCAATCGACGTCGTTTTCAAACGGGTCCGCCGGATTCACACTTGCAGTGAGCACATCCGTAACGGGCTGCCACAGGCATTCGGCTTCCGGAGTGATATAATGCTGTTTCATTGTTTTCTCCTCCCTCTGTTCAGGCTACAAAGGCCTGTAGGATCGCGCGCTGCGCTTCGGTATACGGGCTGTAGAAGATTTTATCGCCTACAGTTACCTCATACGCATATTCGTCGTTCTGGGTTTCGGAGAGATCTGCCAGCGCCGCCGCGGCGATCTCACAGACACTGCGCACCGTATAGGATGGCGCATAGTAGGTCTGGCCGTCCACCGTGACATATCCGATGGCCGCGTAGTTCAGCTCATAATGCTTCTCCATAATGTTTGCGACCGACCCCACATAGGTCATGGAGTCTCCGCTCTGCTGATACGGCTGTCCGGCAACCACGACCAGGTATGCAGCCGACTGCTTCTCCAGCGCATCCAGCGCCTCCTTGGTGAAGCTGCCGGCCTCCTTCACAAAGGCTTCGGGAGCGATCAGGGTTCCGATCGTCATATTCTCCTCGCCATATTGCTCGGCCAGCGCGGCAAGGAACGCCGCGTCAAATTCGGTAGCAAAGCGCAGTCCTGTGGGAGAATCCATCCGGATCGATGCGCCCGGCAGCGTGTTCATCACGGTCCATGCGAGTGTGATTTTGCCGTCGGCCGCCGGTGCGTACACACCCGGGTAGGCCGCATTGAGGTAGGCCAGCGTGTCGTCGGCGAGCAGCTTGTGCGAATCCTGCGGGGCGGTCTGTGTGCCGTATTTGGTCAGATCGGCAGCAAAGTTATCGTAAATCTCCTGTCGTGCGGAGGTGCCGGTGGTCCAGATGGCCGAGCCATTGGCGCCGCCGGCCGGAACAGTATAGTTGATGTTGCCGGCCATGATTATTGTCGAGTCCTGGGTATTCAGATAACCCGCTATGCCGGCCTCGCTGCCCTTGGTTTTGGTGTTGGTAATCGTCCCATAATTGATGTTGTGCAGGAACCGGAAGCCGCCTTGGTTCTTGGTAAACTTCATGTAGCCCAGCATACCGCCGCAGTTCTCGCCGGTGTGCGAGAGGTCGCCGTTGTTGATGCAGTATTGGATGGTAAAGCCCCAGGTTTCGGCCGAGGTTCCCACCATGCCGCCGCAGTTCTTCACAGCCGTGAGGTCGCCGTTGTTGATGCAGCGGTTGATCCATCCGTTGTAGCTGCCGGAAATTTCGGCCACCATGCCGCCGGCCGCCTCGCCGGCTTTGATGCTGCCGTGATTCACACAGTCACTCAGATACAGTCCGCCCGCATTGGCGCGCTGGCCGATCAGACCGCCCACCTTAGAGGCGGTGTTCGTAGAGAAATCCAACTCCACATCAACGACAATGTTCTCGTACACACCCCAAGCCGTGTCGGCAAGCACGCCGAACAGATTCGACTTGGCTGCAAGCGTGTTCGCCTTCTCTCCCTCTGTAATCGAGAGATTGCGGATCAGCGCGCCGTCGAGCTGGTTGAACACACCGCCGGTGACGGTTGCACCGTCCAGTACAATGCTGTGTCCGTTGCCGTTCAGTGTTCCGGCAAAGCCGACCGGAGAGGTCCATTCGCCGGTGATCACAATATCGTCTGCCAGATAATAGACGCCGTCCTTCTTAATGGCGGCAAGCTCCTCGGCCGTAGCAATCGGCGTTCCGACCGGAACCGACACGCGGTTCTGCCCGGCCACGTTGTAGCCGACCACCGGAGCGGTCGCGTCCAGTCCGAGTGACTCCATCCACACAAGTGTGATGCTGCCGTCCGCCGCCGAAACAAAGGTGTCCGGATACAGTTCTTGAAGGGCAGCCAGTGTGTTCTCATCCAACGCCAGCGCATTCTTGTCTTTGGCGCCGATTTTGGAAATTTCCACGGTATAGTTGTTCTCTGCCTTGGTCACATCGGAGAACACGATGGCGGCGACGGTGCCCGTCGTCTGGCCGTCCACAGGAGCCAGCGCGGCATAGTTGATATTACCGGTGACATTCACCTCGGCCCCGCCGTTCGTATTGACGGCGCCGACGATACCGACCGATTTGCCGCTCTTGATGCCGAGATTATAGATCATGCCAAAGTTGATGTTGCAGGTCACATTTGCAGTACCGTTTGACGCGGCAGGCTTGAGCCAACCGATTATGCCGCCGCCCTGGTCTCCGCTGCGATGTACAATCTCACCGAAATTCACACAATTCCGAATTGTGAGGTTCAGGCAGTCCGCGTTCAGTCCGCCAACCATGCCGCCCGCATTGTTCGGAGCGGAAACCGCGCCATAGTTTGCGCATTGCTCCACGGTCAGCGTTGCAGACGTGGCCGACGATGTGCCGCCGCCCACCAGACCTCCGGCGTAGGTGCCGCTCGCCACATCCCCGGTGTTGACGCAATTTTTCAGCGTCAGATCACCGCTCCAGATGGCGCCGACAATGCCGCCGCTGTAGGAATTGTAGTAGCCCCAAATGTCCGCGTCCACATCGGTCGTGACATTTTCAATGGTGCCGTTTGCATAGTAGGCAAGCGTGCCGAAATAGTATTTCGGAAAATCCGCTTGAGTTTCGGCCGGATAAAAGACGTTGGCCTCGCTTCCCTCGGTGATATTCAGGTTTTTGATCGTCGCACCGCTCAGCTTACCGAACAAGCCGCCGGTGACAACCGCGCCGCTGAACACCACGGTATGCCCGTTGCCGTTCAGCGTACCGGAAAACTCCTCGGGTGAATTCCATGTACCGGTAATCAGAATATCATTCATCAAAACATAATTTCCGGAGCCGGATACCGAAGCCAGCTCCTCCGCAGTGGTGATGGCTGTTTCATCCGCTCCGGCAGCAATCCCCGGCATGACCAGATTTGCCGCTGCAAGAGCCAGAACCAGTGTGAAAACAGCAATTCGTTTCATGAATTTCAATGTGTCCTTCCTCCTCTTTACATGTTTTTTCATTGGCGCCAGATACTGTGTAATGCGGGAAGCACCCCGGCTGACGGGTTCTTCCTCTGCTTTCCTATTTCCTCATGTTTCCCGCTTCCTCCCTCTTTATCCAGATTTGACATAACGTTATGTCATCATTGCAAGGTTATTATACAACGCCACCGGTATTTTGTCAATAACTTTTTCAAAATTTACAAAAATTTATTTTTCACGGCACAAAATACACATCGGAACGACAAATTTCAAAAATATAACAATATAGCAACTTTTGTGTTTCGGGCGCTCTCACGCGGTTGATACAGAAAAAAGCAAAGAAAAAAGCCCCTGCAAACGCATCTGCGTTTGCAGGGGCAAGCTGGATTGTCTCATGTTCAGTCAGGCCTGACCAGGGGCAGCTCTGTCATGCGCAGGCGGGCGCATCCGTACGGGATCAGAATCCGCTCCCGCGGTTCATCCAGCGGCTTCCTGCTCTGGGGCACACGGGCACAGACCGTTTCAAATCCGTCCTCCAGTCCCCAGTCGATGTGGCAAAGCCGCGCAGCAATCCGCAGCGGCGGCTGACTGCCGGAAAACGGAATTTCTCCGACCGCGCATTCCTCAACACGGAACTGACGGCCGGTCAGCGCCACATTCCAATCCCCGGTTCCCCGGATGTGATAATCACAATACGGGAATTTCCGCTCCACACCGTTCTTTTCATACTCCACAACCGCGCTCTCCGAGGCGATAGGCAGCGCAAACACCAGCGAGCCGCGGCGCAAACAGTAC
Source organism: uncultured Clostridia bacterium (assembly GCA_944391805.1). Taxonomy (GTDB): domain Bacteria; phylum Bacillota; class Clostridia; order Oscillospirales; family CAG-272; genus UMGS1865. The sequence continues at coordinate 28,479 of CALXUY010000088.1, read as the reverse complement.
ATGCGATCGGGACGGCGCTCCAGAACCGGCTCCACCTCAAACGCAATCCGCAGCTCGGTTGTCCCTTTGGCAAAGCCGCGGAAGGACAGCATTGCCTGTCTCCGGCAGGCCTTGCCGTTGACGGAAAGCCTCTTTGCAAAGGACGGAATGCGAACCGACAGCGCAAAGTCGGTATCCGCTCCGGCCTCCACCCGATATACAAAGGTGTTGCGGAAGGGATATTCGGTGTCCAGCGATACCGTCACCGGAACGCCCTTCCACTCGGTTTGCACCGATGCGGGGACAGGCACTGCACTGACCACGCCGTCTGCGCTCCTGAGAAAGCTCGAGAGCGTCAGCTTAGGCCAGCCCTGCCCGAAGTTGGCGGTGCAGCAGCCAAAATGAGGCTCCAGGCCGAACAGATGTGCCTCCGAATTGTTGGTGCGGAAATGAGAGCGTCCCGGAAAGGGGGTGCAGTCGATCTGATTGACCATCTGCACATACTGATGTTTCCACATATCCTCGGATATGGCCGCAGGCAGCGCGTTGAAGGCCACCCGCTCGAGCCGCTCGGCCCAAACCGGGTTGCCCGTATAGGCATAAAGCTGCTCCATGGAATCCATCAGCTCGACCACGGCGCACAGCTCGGTTCCCTGTGTGGGGCTGGTGCCCGAAAGACATTCGTCGCCTGTGAAGGTTCCCACCGCCGTCCCGTTGTAGGCATAGAGAAGCTGATAGAAATGCTCGGCAAGACCGCTCTCCTGCTCCCCCAGCAGGTCACATGACAAAATCTCGGATTTGAGCATTTCACAGAGATTGACGATATGTGTATCTCTCGTCCAGCGGTTCAGCGGACGCTTCCACTGCTCCTCGGCGGTGCGGTAATCCTTCCCCTTTTCCCGCAGCAGCATGGCCAGCTCGCGGATCCACGGCTCCGGAGAGAGCCTCCAGAGCAGGCGCAGGGCAGGAAAACCCTCAAACCAACGATAGCTCCCCCATTTTCCGAGCGTCATCTCTTCGGCGCGGAGCAGATTATAAAAATTGCGCAGCATGCGGCACAACGCATCCGGAATTCTCGAATCGCCTGCGCATTCATAATAGCGCACCAGCACCTTGCTCAGCAACAGAATCGCCCATGCATCATACTTTTTGCGGTCGCACTGCGGCACGGGGCAGATCCACCCGTCCGGCTCCTGACGCTCCAGAATGCAGTCGATGTAACGCCCCACCCGGGCAATCAGATCATCGTCCTCCAGCAGGTAGGCCAGCGGAACGCAGCCATCCAGCCAATAGGGCACACGCTCCCAGCCCTCCCGGCTGCCGCCGATCCATGCGCTGTCCCGCACATCGGGCCACACCTTATCCAGGTTGCCGCACAGTCCCTCGGCCTGCAGCTTTAGCTGTCGGCGAAGCCACCCCTGCGGCCGCAGCTCTTTGCTTGTAAAAAATGAATATGTTTCTGCCATTCCTCTCTGTCCTTTCCGTTTCCGTAACCGTTTTTTGAAAATGCAATTCATATAGCATATATTGACATATCAACATATCAAATTCTCATAATATTATAATCGATTCACGGCGGTTTGTCAATATTTTTTTCAAAAAAAACGGACGCCGCCAGAAAAGCGGCATCCGCACCTGCACCCGGCAAACGGGTTCTTCTTCATCCTGTCCGGTTTGCTTCATCCGGCAGGAATTTCACACGGGAGTATAATCACGCATTGCGCAGTTGCATTTTTCCTCCATACATGCCCGCAATCGCATGAAACGGATATTTATTTTCAAATGGAAATCATGGCCGCGGTCCGCACGCATGCAGGCGCTCTTCCGGACGCAATGGCATGAGCGGAGCAATTTTCCTGCCGGAATTTTGCACGCAGTTTTTTTTGCTGATCGCGCGTTTGCGTATCTCACGTTTGCGCATCGCGCGTTTGCGTGTCGGGTACTTGCGTTTGCGTATCGCGCCGCTTGACCGCCCGGCGCATCAGGCTCACGACCAAAATTCCCAGCAGCGGGAAAACGGCCGCCGACAGCAGCCCGATCTTAAAGCCCTGCTGCTCCGGCGTCAGCGATGTACCCAGAAGCTCCTGCAGATATGTGCTGCCGGCCACCGCGTCGGTAATGCTGCCCACCAGCTGCGGTGCAACCGAGCTGCCGAGGTCTCCCCCCGCCGCCAGCAGCGCATATACCGCCACACCGGTCTGCGGAAGCACATCCGCCGTGTAAATCAGCGTGCCTGGCCAGAGCATAGAAACGCAAAAGCCGGTCAGCGCGCAGGCGGCCAGCCCCACAAATGCGTTCTGTGAAAGCGCCGCGGTCAGGTAGCAGACAAACGCCCCCAGAAACCCGAGCAGCAGAAAGCGGGAGATGTTCCTGCCAAACTTCGCATAAAGCGAGCGCCCCAGCCCCAGCATCAGCGCGAACAGCGCCACGCCGAAAATGTCCCCCCAGAGCTTGGGAATGTTCATCGCCCCCTCAAGATACCCCGAGCACCACTGCGCCATGGTATTCTCGGCCGCGCCGCCCAGAAAGATGCAGGCCACGCACAGCACAAGCACCCGGCTTTTGAGAGGACTGCCTCCCCGCTTTTCCCCGCCCTCCTGCGCCTGCAGGGGCGGAATGCGGGAGACGGCAAACAGCACAAACGCGGAAAGCGGAAGCGCCGACCAGAGCATGGCGAGAATATACCAGCTCTCCCGCCCGAAGAGCTGCAGAAACAGCGTGCTGAGCAGCACTACCCCAACCACACCCCACGCATAAATCGAGTGCGCACGGCTCATCTCCCGCTCCGGGTTTTTGGACGGGAGCGCCGCGATCACCGGGCTGATGAGCACCTCTGCCAATCCCGCCGAGGCCGAGAAAATCACGGTTCCCAGCAGCAGGAACGGATAGGCGTAATCCGGCATCAGCGTGGGCAGAATGGCATATACCAGCAGCCCGAGCACCGTGAGCAGCGGCATGATGCGGACGGTCTTCTGCATATCAAACCGATCCGAGAAAAAGGAGAACAGCAGATCCACACAAAGCTGTGTGCAGAAATTGACCAGCACCATCAGTCCCAGCAGCGTGTAGGAGATACCGAACAGCTCCCGGAAGGTGAGGAACAGCAGGGGCGAGAGATTTCCGGCCACCGACATGGAAACATTGGACATATAGCAGGCAGCGCGGACAATGGAGGTATTCTGACGCATATCAATCAAACCTGACCTTATTATCAATCATATTGTACAGAGCGTGCGGCCGCATGGAGCCGGCACAGCGAGACAGACCCGGGAAGAGCGCCGCTCACACGCCGGCTCCCCGCCGCGACGGGCAAGCCCGGAATTCCCGGCTCCCGCCCGAAAGCCGACACATAGGGCAAAGCATCAAAGCCCGGCTCCCGCCGGGTCCCGGCGCGGCAGAGCACGAGCCGGCAGGCCGGAGCCGGCGGGCTATCTCCCCAGCCGGCGCTTGAAATCCTCATAGCCGAAGTCCGCCAGCCGTTCGATGCACCCGTTCTCCCGCATCACCCAAATGCCGGGCAGCGGCATGCCGTTGAAGGTGTTGTTCTTACAGGTGGTGTAGATCGCCATATCGCCAAACACCAGCAGGTCGCCGACGCGCAGGGGCGCGGCAAAGCTGTAATCCCCGATGACGTCGCCGGCCAGGCAGGTCGGCCCGCCGAGGCGGTAGGTGTGCGCCAGCTCTCCCGGCTCGCCCGCGCCGAGCAGCGGGGGACGATAGGGCATTTCCAGCACGTCGGGGGCATAGCAGGCCGCGCTCATATCGAGGATGGCGATGTCGGTTTCCCCGTTCTTCAGCACATCCAGCACGCGCGTGCAGAGAAAGCCGGCGTTGAGCGCACAGGCCTCTCCCGGCTCGAGGTAAACCGTCACACCCCACCGCTCGGACGCATACCGGATGCAGCGCTCGAGGCGCGCGAGATCATAGCCCGGGCGGGTGATGTGGTGCCCCCCGCCGAGATTGAGCCAGCGCATCCGGGGCAGCACATCGCCGAATTTCTGCTCAACGGCCTTCAGCGTGACCTCCAGCGCGTCGCTGTCCTGCTCGCACAGGGTGTGAAAATGCAGGCCGTCCAGCAGCCCGGTCAGCTCCGGGGTCATCTGCGCGTCCCACTGCGCGCGGGTGGTGCCCAGCCGGCTGCCCGGCGCGCAGGGGTCGTAAATCGCGTGCCCCTGCTGCGTGGAGCATTCGGGGTTGACGCGCAGCCCCACGCTCCTGCCGGCCGCGCGGGCGGCTGGGCCGAAGCGGGCAAGCTGCCCCGGGGAGTTGAACACGATGTGGTCGGCATAGCCCAAAAGCTCGTCAAACTCCTGTGCGCGGTAGGCGGCGCAGAACACGTGCACCTCCCCGCCCGGCATCTCCTCGTGCCCCAGCCTTGCCTCATAGAGGCCGCTGGCCTCGGTCCCCGCGAGAAACGGCGCCAGAACCGGGTAAAGGTTGAAGTTGGAAAACGCCTTCTGCGCCAGCAGCACGCGGCAGCCGGTGCGCGCGGCAAGCCCCGCGAGCAGCTCCCCGTTCCGGCGGAGCTGCCCCTCGTGCAGCACATAGGCCGGTGTGGGGACGCGCTCCAGCGCTGCCGGATCGTTCAGCGCGTCAAACGCATGCGTCGGCATCAATCCACCAGAACCGGGCTGCGGTTTTCGCTGCGGGGCAGACCGTAGCGGTCGAGCGCGTCGAGGAAGGGATCCGGATCGAGTTCCTCCACGGTATGCACACCCGGAGTGCTCCACTTTCCGGTCAGCAGCATCAGCGCGCCGCACATGGCCGGTACGCCGGTGGTGTAGGAAATGGCCTGCGAGCCGACCTCACGGTAGCATTCCTGATGGTCGCAGACATTGTAGATATAATAGGTTTTGTCGGCTCCGTCCTTCTTGCCGGTGAAGATGCAGCCGATGTTGGTTTTGCCCTTGGTGCGCGGGCCGAGGCTGGCCGGGTCGGGCAGCAGGGCCTTGAGGAACTGAATCGGCACAATCTCTCTCCCCTCATACAGGATGGGGGTGGTGGAGAGCATGCCCACGTTCTCCAGGCACTTCATGTGCGTCAGGTAGCTCTGCCCGAAGGTCATGAAGAAGCGGATGCGCCGGACCTCCGGCAGGTTGAGCGCCAGCGACTCAATCTCCTCGTGATGCAGCAGGTACATATCCTTCTCTCCGACCTGATCGAAGTTGTATTCCCGCTTGATGCTCATGGCCGGAATTTCCACCCAGTGCCCGTCCTGCCAGTAGCTGCCGGGCGCCGAGACCTCGCGCAGATTGATTTCGGGGTTGAAATTGGTGGCAAACGGATAGCCATGATCTCCGCCGTTGCAGTCGAGAATATCGATGGTGTCGATGGTGTCGAACTCATGCTTTTTGGCGTAGGCGCAGTAGGCCTGCGTCACGCCGGGGTCAAAGCCGCAGCCCAGCAGCGCGATCAGCCCCGCGTCCTCGAACCGCTTGCGGTAGGCATACTGCCAGGAATAATCGAAGTAGGCCGAAAATCCGGCCTCCCGGCAGCGCTTTTCGTAGACCTTGCGCCACTCGGGGTCGTCGGTGTTCTCCGGCTCATAGTTGGCGGTGTCCAAGTAATTCACCCCGCACTTCAGGCAGGCCTCCATGATGGTGAGGTCCTGATACGGCAGGGCAATGTTCATGACCAGATCGGGCTTGTAGCCCGCAATCAGCGCGACAAGCTGGTCCACATCGTCGGCATTGACCTGCGCGGTGGTGATTTTGGTTTTTGTGAGCGGCGCGAGCTTGGCGGCCAGCGCGTCGCATTTGGATTTGGTGCGGCTGGCAATACAGAGCTCGGTGAACACCTCGCTGACCTGACAACACTTGTGAATGGCGACCGAGGCGACGCCGCCGCAGCCGATGACAAGAACCTTGCTCATGGTTTTGATCTCCTTTGTTTTTGATGAATCAATCGTTATTGTGGGGGGCTTCTTGCAAGAAGCCCCCCACGCCCCCCAAGAACCTTTCACAGAGGGAATGGGTGGAACGCGATGCCCCGCCGGATGCCGGGCGGAATGCACGGCGATAGAATGCGCTGCGGGGGATGCGCTTGGGGGGGCCTTCTTGCAGGAAGCGCCCCACGCTCCCCAAGAACTTTTCGCAGAGGGTATGGGTGGAACGCGGCACAACGGCAGAGCAGCGCAGCGGCACGACGGTTGCGGGGGGATACACACAGCGACCTTGTCCCCTGCCGCCATGTGCGGCTGCGGCATCTGATTTTATCGTTTCAGCAGCGCCAGCAGCAGCTCACGCACCACCTTGCAGGCCGTGGCCGTGGACATTCCGCTCGCGTCCAGCATGGGCGCCAGCTCGTTGACGTCCGCCCCCACAATGCGGCAGGAGGCCGCGATACGGATGGCCTCCAGAAGCTGGGGGAAGCTCACGCCGCCGGCCTCGGGCGTCCCGGTGCCGGGCAGCACCGCGCTGTCGAGGCAATCGAGATCCACCGTCAGATAGACCGGCGCGCCGGACTCCCGCAAACGCGCCACGGTCTCGGCCAAACCCGCAAAGCCGAACCGATGCAGCTCGGTGTGCGCCCCCGCAAATCGGAACTCCTCTCTGTCTCCGCTCCGGATACAGAACTGGTGAATGCGCCCGTCCCCCAGCAGCTCGTGGCAGCGCCGCATGACGCAGGCGTGGCTCAGATGCGCGCCGAGATAGTCGTCCCGGAGGTCGGCGTGCGCGTCAAAATGCAGGATATGCAGATCGGGGTAACGGGCGGCTGCGGCCCGGACGCTGCCCAGCGTGACCAGATGCTCCCCGCCGATGAGCAGGGGCCGCTTGCCGTCCCGCAGAATCACATCGGTGCGGGCCGCGATGTCGTCCAGCGCCAGCCCCGCGTCTCCGAAGCAAAGCTCGAGGTTGCCCGCGTCAAACACCGCATAGTCGCAGAGATCGGCGTCCTGATAGGGGCTGTAGGTCTCCAGCCCGTAGCTCTCGTGCCGGATAGCCGCCGGGCCGAAGCGCGCGCCGGGACGGTAGGAGGTGGTGGAGTCAAACGGCGCGCCGAACAGTACAATTTCCGCCTCCTCATAGGCCGCATCGCAGCCCAGAAAGGTTTCCACATTGCGTTCCAGCGGCATTACTCCTCCACCTCCTGCAGCATATCCTCGAGAAAGGCCGGCAGCGCAAAGGCCCCCACATGCAGACGGGGCGTGTAATAGCGGGTGCGCAGATTGAGCGCCCGCCACGCCTCCACATTCAGGTCGTCCACCGGGTGGTATTTTTTGCTGGCAAAGCCGAACAGCCAGTAGCCCGCAGCGTAGGTGGGGATGTGCGCCTGATAGACCCGGCTGATCGGAAAGGTGTTGACAATGCGCTTGTGGCTGCGCTGCATGGCCTCGGCGTCGTGCGCGTAAAACGGGCTGCCCTGCTGATTGACCATGATGCCGTCCTCCTTGAGCGCATTGTAGCAGATGCCGTAAAACTCCCGGGTGAACAGCCCCTCGGAGGGGCCGAAGGGATCGGTGGAGTCCACAATGATCAGGTCGTATTCGGCCTCGCAGCGGCGGATAAAGCGCAGGGCGTTTTCAAAATAGATCTTCACCCGCGCGTCGTCCAGCCGGCAGGCATTGCCGGGCAGAAAGATGCGGCAGGCCTCCACCACCTGCGGGTCCATCTCCACCAGATCGATGCGCTCCACCCGGTCGTAGCGGGTCAGCTCGCGCACCACGCCGCCGTCCCCGGCGCCGATGACCAGAATGTCCTTGATGCCGGGATGCACCGCCATGGGCACATGCGTGATCATTTCGTCGTATATAAATTCATCCCGCTCGGTCAGCATCACGTTGCCGTCCAGCGCCAGAATGCGGCCGAACTCCGGGCTCTCGAAAATATCGATGCGCTGGTAATCGCTCTGCTTGGAGTAGAGCTGACGCTCCACACGGATCGAATGCTTGACGTCCGGCGTATGAAATTCACTGAACCACAGCTCCATACCGCTGCCCTCCTATTTCAAAACGTTCAGGCGCAGAATGTCCGGGTCCTCGGGACCGGTCATGCTGCAGCCCTTGCTCTTGGCGTACTCGATATAGTCGAGAATCTCGCCGGTGATCCGCTCCCCCGGGGCGAGAATCGGAATGCCGGGCGGATAGCACATCACAAACTCGCTGCACACCCTGCCCTCGGCCTGGCGCAGCGGCAGACTGATTTTGTCGGCGTAAAAGGCCTCCTGCGGGCTGATCACCACATCGGGGTCGATGTATTCCTGGCTGAGCAGCCCGGTGCCGTCGGTCTGGTAGCGGCGGCGGATCTCGGCCAGCGCGCTGACCAGGCGCTCGACCTCCTGCGGCCGGTCCCCCATAGAAAGATATGCGAGAATGTTGCCGATGTCTCCGAACTCGATCTGAATATCGTATTCGTCCCGCAGAATGTCATAGACCTCGATGCCGGCCAGACCGATGTCCAGCGTGTGCACCGAGAGCTTGGTGGTGTCAAAATCAAACACAGCGTCGCCGTTGATCAGCTCCCGGCCGAAGGCATAGTAGCCCCCCACCGCATTGATCTCGCCGCGGGCGTATTCGGCCATGGAGGCCACCTGCCGGAACACTTCTCTGCCGCGCAGCGCAAGGTTGCGCCGGGAAATATCCAGGCTGCTCATCAGCAGGTAGCTGCCCGAGGTGGTCTGCGTGAGGTTGATGATCTGCCGCACATAGCCCGCATGCACCCGGGGACCGATGAGCAGCAGGCTGGACTGCGTCAGGCTCCCTCCGCTCTTGTGCATCGATACCGCGGCCATATCGGCTCCGGCCTCCATGGCCGATACCGGCAGACCCTCGCCGAAATAGAAGTGGGTTCCGTGGGCCTCGTCGGCAAGGCACAGCATTCCGGCCTCATGCGCCATGCGCACAATCGCACGCAGATCCGAGCAAACCCCGTAATAGGTTGGGTTGTTGACCAGCACGGCCACGGCGTTCGGATGCTCGCGGATGGCCTTCTGCACCTGCTCTCGCTTCATCCCGAGGGAGATGCCCAGCCGCTGATCGACCTCCGGGTTGACATAGACCGGAACCGCGCCGCACAGCACCAGCGCATTGATGACGCTGCGGTGCACGTTGCGGGGCAGAATGATTTCATCCCCACGCTTGCAGGCCGTGAGCACCATGCTCTGCACCGAGCTGGTGGTGCCCCCCACCATCAGAAAGGCGTTTGCCGCGCCAAAGGCCTCGGCCGCCAGTGCCTCGGCCTCCCGGATCACCGAGATGGGATGGCAGAGGTTGTCCAGCGGCTTCATGCTGTTCACATCCACATCCACACATTGCTTGCCGAGAAAGGCTGCCAGCTCGGGATTTCCCCTCCCCCGCTTGTGCCCCGGCACGTCGAACGGAACCACCCGCATCTGCCGGAAGCGCTCAAGCGCCTCGTAAATCGGCGCGCGGTTCTGGTCGAGCCTTGCCTTCTGTGTGCTGTCGTTCTTCATCAAAAATCCCCCTTCCCGTGGTTCCGTAAAAAAACAAGCCATGCTCCAAGGCATAGCTTGCGTGTTTGATTTCATTGCTTCCATGCCCGACGGCGGCAAAAAGACCTGCCGGGGAGGGTGGGCATTCAGACATCATACGGGATGATTCAGAGTCTATATAGCAATCATACTTTTACTACTCTTATTGACCGTTTCACAAGTTTTGCTTCTCGCATATGGTTATGAAGGAACCAACTTATAAAATTTTAGCTTTACACTCAATCAATAATGCAGCGCATCCGCTGCCATAGCGGCATTGGACCCGGCTGTCCGTATGGCCTCAACTCCGATGGAGTGGTCCAGTAATCATTGCTTTGAAAAGACCCTGTAGAAGCGCCGCGCGGGCGCACCCCTTTTCAAATTGCTGTTAGTATACCATATTCCATGCCCGGTGTCAATATATTTTGATAAAAAAATGTCGGAAAGGCCGCAAAATTCGTACCGGAGAGCGGTATGGAACACGCCGGCAAAAGAGCCGGAGCCGCGGAATATGATTGATGCCGCACGCACCTCTGCGCGCAGCTTTTTTTGAAGGCAACGCCGCACAATTCTAATTGTGGGCCGCAGCAATTGGCCGGAGCCGTGAAAGACGCGGCGGTGCCTAACGCTCAACTTCCGCATCGCCGGCAGACTGCTCCAGCAGCGCGGCAAGCTCCGCGTCGATTCTGCGTTTTCGGAAAAAGCAGAGCCGATCCTCCTCTGTAATCCTGCGGATCACCCGACAGGGGTTTCCCATTGCCAGCGACCAATCGGGGATATCCCTTGTCACCACGCTGCCCGCACCGATCACGGCACAGTTGCCGATATGAACGCCGGGGCAGATCACGGTGTTTCCGCCGATCCACACATCGTCTCCTATCGTAACCGGAATTCCGTACTCATATCCGAGCGCCCGTGCCCCGGGATGCAGCGTGTGCCCCGCGGTATAAACCGAGACGTTCGGCCCCAGCAGGCAGTTGTCCCCCAGCACCACCTTGGCATTGTCCAGAATCACGCAGTGATAATTGATAAAACAGTTTTTTCCCACCTCAATATTGGAGCCGTAATCACAGTAGAACGGTGGATTGACAAAGGTCGTTTCGTCCGATTTCCCGAACAGCTCGTTTACAATTGAACGGAGCTTTTCAAAATCGGACCGGTCTGCTGTATTGAGCTGCTGCGTCAGCCGTCTTGCGCGTTTCATCTCCTCCCAATCCCGGTCGTCGGCCACAAACAGCAATTCCTGCTCTCTTCTTTCCCTGCTTGTCATTCATCCCTCTCCTTTCTGTCAGGAAACCGTTATCCACACATCCGCCTCATCTCTCTCCGGCTGCTCAAAGCGCGAGGCGCACTTCTGCGCAAGGCGCTCATCCACAAAATAGGCTTGGCTCTCTCCGGCCTCCACGGCATGATTCCGCCGCTCCAACCGCACAGCCCATGCCCGGTCGCTGATTTCGATGAAATGGAACTCCCACGCAACACCCCGCGCCCGGTAAAAGGATTTCGCTTCCTCCCTGCTTTGCCTCGTCCAGAAGCCCCAATCGAGAATCACATCCACACCGCGCCGCACCAGCTCGACCGACTGGCGAAACAGATACCGTCGGATCCCCTCTGCGTATCGGTCGTGTGCCTCTTTGCAATGCTGCCCGAACAGCGACAGCATGATTTCGTCAACCGAAAGCACCGTCGCCCGGCTTTCCCGGGCAAGCTGTGCGGCATAGGTGCTTTTCCCGCAGCCGATCCTGCCGCAGATCAGAATTGCTTTTGCCATCCCGCTCCCGCCGTACACTTGACCGCCACCTTCATCACACCGTCCCGCCTGTGTTCAAACAGCTCGTATGCCGCCTCAATACCGGAAAGTGAACAGGTGTGGGTGAGCAGCGGTTCGGTATCGAGCCTGCCCTGTTCGATCAGCGAAAGGATCTCCCCGCAGCTGCACCCATCCACGCCGCCGGTTTTGAAGGTGAGATTTTTGCCGTACATTTCGGGCAGAGGCAGTGTTTGCGGACGGTCATAGAGTGCAACCACCGTCACAATTGCATTGGGGCGCGCGCATTGCCATGCCAGCCGGAAGGTCGCGTCCGTCCCGGCAGCCTCAATCACCGCATCCGCCCCGCCATGGTCGCTGTGCTCCCGCACGAACGCCGGGCAATCCTCCGGACGCACCGTGAAAACCGCGGGATAGCGCTCCCTGACAAACCGGAGCCGCGCCTCATCTTTTTCACAGACAATGACGCGCTTTGGCTCCTTCAGCATCACGCAAAGCAGCGTGCAGATTCCGGTCGGGCCGGCGCCGATGATGAGAACCGTATCCTCTTTGTTGATTTCCGAGATTCGGGCCGCCCAAAAGCCCGTGGCAAGCACATCGCCGACCAGCAGCGCCTGCCTGTCGCTGACCGTATCCGGAATTTTGTTCAGCCCTTGGTCGGCAAACGGCACGCGGACATATTCGGCCTGACCGCCATCAATCCGACAGCCGAGCGCCCACCCGCCGTTCGGATCGGTACAGTTGTTGACATAGCCGTGCCTGCAGAAAAAGCACTCTCCGCAAAAGGTCTCCACATTGACGGTTACACGGTCGCCAGGCCTGACCTGCGAAACAGCGGAACCAACCGCCTCCACAACCCCCACCATCTCATGCCCAACGGTAACTCCCTCCACCGCGCGCGGCACGCTTCCGTGCCTGATGTGCAGATCGCTCGAACAAATGCTCGCAAGCGTCACCCGGACAATCGCGTCACGCTCATGCCGCAGTACCGGCTTCGGCTTTTCCATCAAGCCGAATTTCCCCTTCGATACGTATGTATAGGCCTTCATCATATCCCTCTCAATCTTCCTCAAACACTTCGCCGGAAAATCGGCATACCATATCCTCGTACAGGTCCGGCAGCGATCCGAATGCCGGAGCTGCCTCATAGCAGGAGCGCCATTGCAGAGCTTCGGTGTCAAAGCGTTCGAGCATATAGAAATATGTCCCATAGATGGGCGAAAATATCACCACCCGGTAAGTACCGCGATCAAAATATTTCACCGCCTGCACCCCACCATATAAATCCAATCCGTCGGAACGGTGTTCTTGCGCGGCAGCAATCAAAATCCGTTTTTGGGATAACCGATAGGAAGCAGACACCCGATTCCATCTGCATACAAGAAGAACCAGAATGAAAACGGTAATCACCTCCACGGCGGCAAACGCGGCAAATATACCGTCCTGTTCGGGTGTAAAATCCTTCAGATTTTTCCCATCGGTCAGCAGAGCACACCAGATGACGTGCAATGGCATCAAAAATCCCACAATTACAGTCAAAGTCAGCAGGCGCACATATTTTCTGTGATAACACTGGCACCGCTGCCTTTCCGCCGCAAGATCGATCTGTACCGGCCGTTTGGCTATACGCTCGAGCAGATACGCCCAAAGCTCTCGCGCATTGGTCAAGCCGGTCACCCAAACCATTTTCTGCGGCGTATACAGCCCCAGGTGCGCCCCCTGAAGCTCGGCATGCCAAATTCTGTCCAGCAAAAGGCAGAACTCCCTGCTCCATCCGCAGCGAATTCTGATTTCATCCTCACCGATTTCCAGCACTGCATGTCTATTGTGTTGGAAAATCAATATTCCAAGAGCACCGAAGCCCAGCCCGAACAGTGCAGCCAGAAAACAGAAAATGGCCGAGGAAATCTTCGCCCAAGCAATCGCTTCGATTCCCCAGAGAGCAAACCGAACGGCAATAAAACTGCCTCCTATACACAGCAAAACCGAAACCAGCACTTGGCGGGTTCTGTTTGCGAAACAGCCCTTCATAGGCAGTTCCCCCTTGATTTCTGTACAACTGCATTATACCACATGCGGAACCGGTTGTCAAGCCGAATGGTACCGGTGCGTCCGGCAAAGGCAAGCGCGACGCGATCCGCAGCCGGAGCCGGGGCAGACATAAAGCGTCCATACCTTGGTCAAGCCGTGGGATGGGCGCTTTTTTGTCTACAGTCTGTGCAAGCGCAGCTTATTGCAATCAAGCCAACGATTGCCTGCTTTCAAAAAATCCTTTCAGAATTGGCTTGTTTGACAAAAAATTTGGCGGCAGATTTGTACAATCAGAATTGTGCGGTGTTGCCTTAAGAAAGCCGTAAGCGAAAGGCTTTCCCGCTGAAAGCCGCCCTGAATTGCGCGGCGGCGCCTGAAGCCAACCGCCGCTTTTTCCTTCCCGGGGCGCCCCGGGAAGCTCTTCCGGATCAGTCGGCTTCCTGCCCGTCCCCGGCGGCTTCGCTCCCAGGCTCCCTGTGCTGCTCGTCCTTCTTCTCCTGTTCCGCTTCGTTGTCGTCCGTCCCCTCCCCGTCCTGCTCATCATGGGGAGGCTTGATGGTCAGCTCGGCTCTTTCCACCGTGTGATCCTGGATCCGCAGCGCCCGGATGTGCAGTGCCTCGGTCTCAAGCTCAAAAGTGGTCCCGTCCTCCGGTATGGTTCCGTTCAGGCCGAGAATGTAGCCGCTCAGGGTGTCCGCCTCATCCTCGTCGATCGCTGTTCCGAGCTTTTTGTTGACGTCCGAAATCAATGCGTCTCCCCGTACCAGCCACACAGCGTCCCCGATCTGCTCAAATTCCGGCTCGGCAACCTCCTCTCCGGAGGGCTCGGTGCTGAATTCGCCCAGCAGGCACTCGATCAGGTCGGTCATGGTCACAATTCCGGTCGTGCCGCCGTGTTCGTCCAGCACCACGGAAACAAATTCCCTCTTGCTCTTCATGTTGCGGAACAGCACATCCAGCTTGACATTTTCAGGCACAAAATAGGCCGGCGAAACGGCCTGTGCAAAAACCGTTTCACGGCTTTTATCCTCGAGCCGGAAATAGGCTCTGGCATCGAGGATCCCCACAATGTCGTCTACACGCTCTCCGTACACCGGATAGCGGGAAAACCGGCTGTTGTTGATGACCGCCTCCCACTCCTCCATGCTGTCCTCCACCGAGAGCATAACGAGGTCGGTGCGATGGGTGGCAATCTCCCCGGCGGTGAGATCGTCAAATTCAAAAATGTTCTCAATCAGCTCCTTGTTGTACTCGTCAATGCTGCCGTCCTCGTGCGCTTCGTCCACCAGTGTCAGCACCTCTCCCTCTGTCACGGTATCCTCGGCCTTCCCCTTGAACACCTTGGAGAGCAGCTTTTTCCAAAGCATGAACAACGCGTTGACAGGAGTCAGAATGATGCAGAGCACGTACAGCGGGCGGGCAACGGCCATTGCCAACCCCTCGGCATGCTCCTTTGCAAGGCTCTTCGGGGAGATCTCCCCGAAAATGAGCACCACCACCGTGATGACGGCCGTGGAGATGGCCGGCGCAGAGGCAGCAATGCTGGTATCGGTCAGCACCCGCACAAACAGAACCGTTGCAATGGAAGATGCGGAAATATTGACAATGTTATTGCCGACCAGAATTGTGGAGAGCAGCTTATCATAGGAATCAGCCAAGCGCATCGCGAGGGCCGCTTTTTTGTTGCCCTCCGCAGCCAGCGTCTTCATCCGGCTGCGGCTGAAGGAGGTATAAGCGGTTTCGCTCGCGGAAAAAAAAGCAGAAAAGGCAAGGCAAATCACAATACCAATGATACTGAATAAACTACCGTCAGGCATAAAAAACTCCTTATAGCATTGAATGGTCGGGTAGGCCGGAAGCGCTGCGGAAAACACAAAAAGCATAACCCTGGGCCACTGGCGCAGGTTATGCTATGCTCATCCGTCATTCGATTTTGCTAAAATAAGTACTTCGACTGTGGCAGTCTCCGCTATCCTGATACTCCACAATATCCTCCTGATCCAACCGAACCCAAATTGAAATTGGATACAGTATACCACAGTCCGGCATATTTGTCAATAGAGAAATGAAAAATTTCTCACTTTTCGGGCAAACTGTCATTCGACAGCATCCGGGCCGCCGCTGCAATCAGCGACACGGTGCCCGAATGCGCACCACCCGGCCGGGCCTCAGGCTCCCGCAGAAAAACGGCAGTCAGCCGCACGGCTCACACGCCGCGGCTCCGCCGTCCGCAGTACTGCCACCGGAGCATAAGAAATACAAAACCGGGGGAAACGGTTCCCCCGGCTCGTTTCGCAAGCCTTATTTATACTTGCGTTTTCTGGCTGCTTCAGATTTCTTCTTGCGCTTCACGCTCGGCTTCTCATAGTGTTCTCTTTTGCGAAGCTCGGTGAGGACGCCGGAACGGGCCGTTGCACGCTTAAAGCGACGAAGTGCGCTATCAAGAGATTCGCCTTCCTTGACTCTGATCTCTGCCATTTTCTATCCCTCCCTCCGCTCAAAAAAAGATCAAATTCCAAAATATCTGAAATCAATCATCATCTTTTATTATACACGATTTTGAATGCCATGTCAAGTGTTTTTCTTTTTTTTGGTGAACTTTCTCATTTTTCACGGATTCTCTCCGGTTTTTTCCATATTTTTTGTCACTGTTCCATCAGATTCGTTCCCCATTCGCAGCTCCGAAAAAATTTCTGAAAGCTCCTCCAGCGAACAAATCCGCATCAGGCGGTTCCGCGCGGCCGGCGCACCTCTGACACCGTGCACATACCACGCCATATGCCGCCTGGCCTCCGCAATCCCGGTTCGCTCCCCTTTTTCGCGCACCAGTCCCTCGGCATGCTCCATTGCGGTTTGCAGGCGCTCCGACAGCGTGGGCGGCGTGTACGGCAGCCCCTCCATCGCGCATCGGATGGCCCGAAAGATCCACGGGTTGCCCTGTGCGCCTCTGGCCACCATCACACCGTGGCAGCCGGTCTGCCGCAGCATGCGCAGCGCATCGTCGGCAGAAAAAATATCCCCGTTCCCGATCACGGGAACCGTAACCGCCTCCCGCACCCGGCGGATAATCTCCCAATCGGCTCCGGGCGCGTACATTTGCGCCCGGGTGCGCCCGTGCACGCAAATGGCGTCAGCGCCCGCCTGCTCCATGCGCATGGCAAACTCCACGGCATTGACATGCTCCGCATCCCACCCGGCCCGGATTTTGACCGTGACCGGGAGAGACACTGCCCTGCGGACCGCGCGCACAATCGCCTCCGCGCGGGCGGGATCCTTCATCAGTGCGCTGCCCTCCCCGTTATTGACAATCTTGGCCATCGGGCAGCCCATATTGATGTCGATGACCGCCGGCGGAATCTCCCCGCAGCATCCAAGGTATTCTCCGCTCTCCAGCAGTCGTGCGGCCTGCGCGACAAATTCCGGTTCGGCACCAAAGAGCTGCACCGCCATGGGGTATTCCTCCCGCATGACCGCGGCCAGAGGCGCCGTGCGCAGACGCGCCTGCGCAGACGGACGGCGGCAGCTCTGCTCGTAGCACAGTGCTTTGGCCGAAACCATTTCGCTCACGGTATATTCGGCTCCGTATCGCCGCGCCATGCGGCGGAAGGTGCGGTCGCTCACCCCCGCCAGCGGCGCCAGACAAAGCCCATGCGGGATATGCACATCTCCGATGACCAGCTCGGGCATTCTCTCTCCTCCGGTTTCCATCCGTATTCCATCCGCGTCATTATAACACATTCCGTCCGCAATGTCAAGCCATCACCGGATTGCAGCCGAAAATCCGTCCCCTCCCCGGCCGGGGTCCCGCCTCACGGGCTTCCATTCGCGCCGCCCGTCAAGCCGCACACCGTTCGCGGCTCTGACAAATACATGCTATGCAGCAGGCCGCCCCTGTACCGAACGGCCCCGCACAGTCCTGCTTCCGCCCCGCCCCTGCCGGAAAAATCGTTCGCCAGATTCGGACATCGCCCCGCTGCTTTCGGGAGCTTTCCCGTATGCTCGTCATGCATGCGGCGGAAGGCTTGGGGTTCCGGTCGATTTTTCGGCAACGGTTTTGATTGACATCCGCACAACTTTCTGTCATAATAAGCATAGGATGGTATTTTATTCCATTTTAGGAAAGGAAGTGCAAAAATGAGATCACAAAATCAGATCATGATGGTTGCGTTGGCGATCGTTTTTGCCATTGCTCTGGCACTCACGGTGGCAATGATCTGTCTCTCGGCGATGCAGAACGATGAACCCGAACCCGATCCCTCCTCTACCCTTCTCCCCACCCCGGGGACATCCAACGAGTTTCCCGGGACCACCGCAGTGCAAACCGAGCTGATTACCTCACCGGTTGATACCGACGACGGGCTGCTTTACCGCAGCAACGGAAACGGGACCTGCACACTGATTGGCATTGGCAGTTGCCGGGATGCATTTGTGGTGATTCCGTCATACGCCCCATCCGGAGAGCTTGTCGCCTCAATTGCCCCGCAGGCGCTGATGGGCTGCCAGACCGTGACCGCGATTCAGGTTCCGGAAACCGTCACCGAGATCGGAAGTCTCGCCTTTGCCGCCTGCCCCAACCTGATCTACATATCGGTCAGCGACAGCAATCCGTTCTACTGCGATATAGAAGGGGTACTCTACTCGGCAGACGGCAAAACCCTGATTCTCTACCCGCCCCTGCGCGCCGGCAGCTCGCTGTTTCTCCCGGCGAGCGTCACCCGGATTGAGGACATGGCCTTTTATCAGTGCATTTACCTGACCTCCATCCGGTATGGAGGGAGCGCCGCGCAATGGGAAACGATCTCTATCGGCTCCAAGAATTACAGTCTGACCGCCGCCTCGGTGATATATTCGGCCCGGGAGTAGTTTGATTTTACGGAAAAAGCCGGTTTGAAATTTCCCGCCAAACCGACGGCTTCCGACGGTGCTCCTCCTTCGTCGGAGTGCTCTATACAGCAACAGCGTCCGGCAGGAATCCATTGCATGGAACTCCTGCCGGACGCTGCTTTACCGCATGGGAAGGCCGTCGGCGATGACCACGGGGAGCCTCACCTCTCCGTGTCCCGTTTCGTTTTTCTGCGCCTCCCGACAACGGCCAAAGCACCTAACGCCGCCGCGCAGACAGCAGCGGCGCCCGTACCGCCGGCCAAGACGCTGCCGCAGCCCGACTGCTGCGGGGTTTCAGCAGAGGGTGCGGTACCGGGCGTGGATTCCGCAGGCGTCGGCGCGGTCGTGCTCTCCTGTGTCGGATCATCGGTTTCCTCCGAGGCGTCGTCGGTCTCCTCCGGCGCCTCCGGTCCGAGGTAGGGATCGCCCTCCCAGTCGTTCAGCAGATTCTCGGGCAGCTCCACCGCATCGGCAGCCACGTAAAGATCCATCGAGCCGATGCTGATCGCACTGCCGGTCTTGCTCAGCCGCACGTACCGATAGCTGTTGTCCGGATCCACGGTCAGAATGAACAGTGTTTTCTGCGTCAGATCGTTGACCGTATCGAAATCCGCGGAAATCACCTTGAGCAAATCCCACGTCTCCCCATCGGCCGAAGCCTCTATGCGGACGCCTCTCCAACGCAGCATATTGCCGTCGTTGCTCTTGTGCGCCAGCGCAATGGCGGTCAGCGGGCGGTCAACTGCAGTGCGGACGGCGATCCACGCCGCTGCGTCCTGCGCGGAGCCGACCGGCTTTGTGATCGCGTCTCCCTGCGAGCCGGAACCGATGGTATGGTCGAACAGATAGGGCGTGCGCACCTCATCGGCGCTGTCGAGGTAATAGGAGCCGGAAAAATCGTAGCCCTTCCCCTCCCCGTAGTCGGCATCCAGCTCGGCTATGGTACCGCTGACCTCCACCTCGTAGCCGCGTAGCTGAATATCCGCAATGCTGCCATACTCGATCTCAATGCGCAGATATTCCATCGCATAGGTATACATTTCGTTCATGCCGGTCTCATCATAGGTCACGCCGTTGTAGCCGAAGATGCAGACGGTGTTGACCCGCTCCCGGCTGTAGAGCTCCACCCAGTTCACGCCGTCCTCCGAGCCGAGAACAACCAGCCCCCGAATTTTGGATCCGGCCTGCAGCGTGATTCCGGTCAGAACGCTTCTGCCGGCAAATTTTCCGGTAATCGACCCCGCAAACGCGGTTGCGGGATCGCTGTCAAAGGCGGCTTCGGCCCCATCTGTAAAGGCCTCAAACTGCAGGGTGCCGTTTTCATACACCCGCAGGTCTCCCGCGGCCGGAGCCGCCCCCGCCGGCACGCACAGCAGCGCGGCCAGCAGCAGGCAGAGCGGCAAATACATCTTTTTGAACATTGGTTTATCCTTTCAAGCGTGTTTATCGGCCGATCTCCCCATAGCCGGGGACATCGGAGCCGACCTCAAGCGTGCCGTCCTGCTCCGGGAAGGTTTCGGGGCGGAAGATGGAATCGTCCAGCTCCTGCGAGGTTTCCGGCTCTTCGGTCGGCTCCGGAAGAGGCGGCAGGGTGGAGGTGACCACCGGAACACGGGTACGGGTCGGCTCCTCCTGGCTCTCGGTCACAGTGACGTCGTCGGAGGGCGGTGTATCCTCCCCCTTCCGGCAGGCACTGACGCAGAACACACAGAACAGCAGCGCAAGCACGCTGATGACAATGGCTTTTTTCATGCTTCATTCTCCTTAATCAGGCGTTAAAATCCAGCTCGTCTCCCGAACCGGCGTCCTCAAGCGAATAGCACAGGACGTCCTGCCCGCCGATGGGAAAAACAGTGAGCACAGGCTGGCGGTATGCTTGCTTCATCACAGTTCCTCCTTTCCCCATTCAGGCGGCCGCGGCGGTGAAAACAAGTGTCCCGCCGTTATATACGGCCACTGCCGTGCTGCCGTAAACCACCGTGTCTCCGTTTTCGGCATAGGGGCGGAACACAAAGGTAATGCTGCCATAGTCCGCCTCGGTCGGCACGTCGAACACCGAAATGGCATTGACATACTGTCCGCCCAGCTCAGCGGCCTCCACCGTAATGTCCTCGCCCTGCGCGTTCTTCGCACAGACGGACTCAAACACCCGATGGCTGGTGAGCCGGAGTGTGCGTGAAACCAGCGTGCCATCCTCCATGCAGAAGATTTCGACATCAAAGCCAACCGCGTGGTAATTCCGGGAATCCACCGTGGAGAGGAAGCGGATATCAAAGCGGTTTTCCTCCGGAGCCGTCGTTTGGGTTCCCACCGTCCCGAGCGCGTCGCTGACCGGATCACCGAAGCGGCCGCTCAGATCCTTGTTGCCCTCGGCGACAATTTCGGATTCGGAATACCCGTAAATGGCGCCGACGGGAATGTTTTCATCCGCCCCGGTCAGGACGCCGAAGTTGATGCAGTTCTTCACAGTGACGTCCTTGCAGTTATACCCGACAATGCCGCCCGCGTGCTTGGGAGAGACAACTTCACCGAAATTGATGCAGCCCTCGTACACACCGGTCCGGTCGGCAGCGGCGTTCTCGGCGATGATGCCGCCCAGGCGCGCGTTGACAACCTCTTTCCCCTCCTCCGTGTTTGCCACCGAGAGCCTGCCGAAATTATAGCAGCCGGTCAGATTGATACCGTAGGCCGCATAGCCCACAATGCCGCCGGCGCGAGCGGTGGTGCTGTTGGACACCGTGATGTCGGCGTAATTGACGCAGCGCTCAAATGCGCCGCCGGTCACCTTTTTGGGGTTGGCTGAAAAGCCGGCTACATTGATCCATGAATTGGTCGTAGCTCCGCTGACGCTGCCCCAGAGCGCACAGTCACGCATCACACAATTCATCGAAGCTCCGAGGAATCCGCCCACATTGATGTTGTTGCCGTTGCTCACCGAGACGTCGGCATACATCGTAACGCCTTCAATCGCCAGCGCATAACTCGCGCTTCCGTGCGCAGCGGCCAGCCCACCGTAGGCCCAGCCCGCATCGGCAAAGGTAAACTGCACATTCTCGCCCGGCTTTCCGATCTGCAGGTCCTTGATCACGGTGTCCGCCTCGGAGCCGATGTACTGAAACAGTCCGCCCTCCACCCGCTCGCCGTCGGCGGAGGAGGAAACTGTAAAGTTCCAGATCGTGTGCCCTCTGCCGTCCAGCGTGCCGCTGAAGTTCTGAATCACCCACGTGTCGTATGTCTTCCCGCCAAAGTCAATGTCGTTTGCCAGATAATAGTTGCCGACCGACTCGATGGCCTCAAATTCTTCCACTGTGGAGATGGCCACCGGTTCTTCCGGGGTATCCCCCGCATCCTCTCCGTCCGCGGCCAGAACGCCGAACGGCAGAGCGCAGCCGAGCAGCAGAACCGCGGCCAGCACAAACGCGGATATGCGTTTGGATTTCATCATATCTCCTCCCTTCGGATCACAAATCAAACTCGATCTCGTCTCCCGAACCGGTATCCTCAAGCGAATAGCAAAGCAGGTCTGCCGGAGACAATTTTTCCAGCCGAATGTCCGGTACAAGATAATGCTGTTTCATGACTGATTTCCTCCCTGTTTATTGTGCGTCCGCGCAGAACAGGAAATTCCCGGTCTCATATGCGCAGGCAAAGGCGTTGCCGTATACCGTGCTCTCGGCAGTGGTGGCAAAGGAGCGGCAGACAAAGGTCACGGCTCCTGCAGCCTCCGACGCAGGCGCATTGAGGATGGAGAGCGCAAACACGTATTCGCCGCCCAGCTCCTCGGCCGTCGCTTCAAAATCGATGCCGTTTTCAGCCTTGCCGGTGATGGAGCGGTAAACCTTTTGGCAGTCTACGCGGAAATCCTTCTGCTGCAGCGAGCCATCCTCCCCGCGCCAGTAGGCGGTCACCTCAAAGCCGATGGTCTGGTAGTCCAGCGAATCCAGGGTTCCGACAAAGCGCACGTTGAATTTGCCGTCGACAGCCTGGGAGTTCTGCACACCGTAGGTTTTCACACCCTCGGCGGGGGTATAGGTCAAAGCCTCTTTCTCCAAATTATTTTTTACGGTCACATCCGCGGCGGCTTCCGCATATCCGCAAATTGCACCGGCCGTCTCTCCCTTTACCTCACCGTAATTGACACAATTCTGGATGGTAACCGCTTTCCCATTGCAATTAAAGCCGAGGATACCACCGGCGTGCTTCGGGGATTCCACCTTGCCAAAGTTCATGCAGCCGTCATAGATTCTCACACTGCTGCCCGCGTTCTCGGCGATAATTCCACCCAGCCGGGCGTTGGTAATGCTCTGTCCGCCCGCGTTATCCGCAACCGACAGGTTGCCGAAATTGTAGCAGTTGGTCAGCGATACCCCCTGAGCGGCATACCCGATGATGCCGCCGGCGCGGACTGTGGTATTGTTCACCGCCTTGACGTCGGCATAATTGACGCAGTTGACAAACTGACCGATTGAGGTTTTGGTATTTGCCGAAAAGCCTGCCGCATTGACCCAGCTCCGCGTGGAAACACCGCTCACACTGCCATACAGCGCGCAGTTGCGCACCACGCAGTTTGTAGAAGCGCCGAAGAAGCCGCCGACATTGAAATTCACGGCAGCGGAAGCCAAAACGTCGGCATACATCACCACGTTTTCCACCGTGACCGAATAGGCCGCGGCGGCCAGTCCGCCATAGGTAGAGGCGTTGTCTTTCTCATACCGGAACTGCACCTTGGCTTCCGGCTTGCCGATGGTCAGATCCCGAATTGTCCCGGAGCCAATTTGGAAGAAGATTCCGCCATCCGCTTTTTCGCTCTCGGCGGTACCCGCAACCGTAAAGTTCCAGATAGTGTGCCCCCGGCCGTCCAGAGTGCCACCGTCCAGATTGTAGAGGATATACGTATCATACACCTTGCCGCCAAAATCAATGTCGCCGGTCAGATAGTAGCTGCCGGTGGGAGTCATGGCCTCAAACTCCTCAACCGTGGAAATCGGGGTTGCCTCCTCCTCGGCAGACACGCCGAGCGGCAGCACACAAGTCAGGAGCAGGGCCAGCGTCAGGGAAAACAACAGAACTCTTTTCATACTTCAAATCTCCTTTTTTTATTTATCAAAACTGTCCTTGACAGCTTTAACCGAGTTTCACGGTCACGCGCTCAATATTCGCCATCCAAATGGTATAGCGCTCGCCGTAGAGGGTTCTCCACTCCGTATCGTAATAGGCGTTGCGGAACAGGTTGAACATGGCAATATCATCGGCAAAAAGACGGCCGGAATCGTACACGATGGAGTCGTGAATCAGGTCAAGCATCTCCGCATTTTCGGGCGTTTGCAGGAAACGGTGCTGGAAGGATTCCTCATACACCTTTGGCGTCAGGTGGGTGTAGGAGGATGAACCGAGCGCCTCCAGCACAGCGCCCGAAAGCTCGGGATTGCGCGCGGTGGAAGGAACGCTGAACATGGTAACCCAATAGCCGGTAATGGAGCGATAGTTCTCCTGCTGGCTGTCCGCCATCGGGTAGGGCACCACGGCAAAGTCAAAGGCCGCGTCCTTGAGGTAGTCTCTCGCGTCGGTCATCACCTGGCTCATGTAAATCAGGGCGTCCTGCGTCATAAACGTGTTCTCAATTGTCAGCCCGTTGACATCATCGCCCGCCGCCACATCCTCGTTGTCATACAGCAGGTCGTGACAGGTGTCGTACCAGTCGGACATCTTCTGCCCCGAAATATCCGGCGACATGATGAGCTGGTTGTCCTCATCGTGGTCCACATAAGTCAGGCCGCCCGCATAAAACAGGTTGTCATAGATGCCGCGGTTGGCCATCACAATGCCGTAGTCCCCGCTGTTGCCAACCACGCCCAGCACCAGCTCCTGCATTTTGTCCATGGTCCATTCCCGGTTGTTGACCAGGTCAAAAACGTTTTCCTCAATGCCGTAGCTCTCCCAGAGATCCAGATTGACAAACACCGAGCCGATGGCCGTGACGCAGGTGGGGGTGATGTCGCCCGAGCAGAAATACACGTTGTCGCCAATGCTGCAGGACTCCTGAATGTTGCCGGGCCACCACGGATTTCCGAGATCAAGGTAGGGCAGCTCGTTGAGGTTGGTATAGAGATCGTTCATGGCGCCCAGCGCCGCGGCCGGCGTATACTGGCCGATCAGATCGAGCTGCAGCCCGGTCTGGATGTAGGCCCGCAGATTGGCGATGAACTCGTTGCGGAAATCCCAGCTCCCGTTCTGCGCCACCACGTCAAAGGAGAGGTTGAACCGTTCTGCCACCACCTCCCGGCTGGTATAGACCGCATGCGGGATGGTTTCACTGCTGGCGGCGGAATACCAGTCGTCGTCCCGGGTCTCGTTCCAGGTCAGCACGTGAACCACCTCGCCGTCAAAGCGCAGATCTTCGGGCAGATTGTCTCCGTAGCCGTTGCCTTCCGTCGTCCCCCCGCCCACGTCCGTGGTACCGGGTGCCGGCTCCTCCCCCTTCTTGCCGCAGCCGGCTAGCAGGCCGAGCACAAGCGCCAGCAACGCCAGCAGAACAAGGCTCTGCAAAAGTTTGTGCTTCATAATCATTCCTCCATCATAGGAGCCG
Source organism: uncultured Clostridia bacterium (assembly GCA_944391805.1). Lineage (GTDB taxonomy): Bacteria > Bacillota > Clostridia > Oscillospirales > CAG-272 > UMGS1865. The sequence continues at coordinate 3,802 of CALXUY010000088.1, read as the reverse complement.
AAGCGGCTCCGAATTTCAAATCGGTATAGAGCGGGAAGTGGTCGCTCAGGCGCACCGTTTCATCGTTGATCACGGTTTCGTAATGCAGAACCGATACTCCGCTTGTCACGGTGATGTGATCGATGGATTCCTCCCCCTCATACTGCGGTGCAAAGCTGCCCACCTCGTGACCGGTGAAGCAGTTGTTCACCGGGTGCGCGCAGAGATATTTGGCCTCCCCGTGGTGCGAAATATCCATAAAAATGCGGAAAGCGCCGCTGTTCTCCCGCGCGTTGAAATCCCCCGTGCAGATGACCGGAACACCGAATCTGCGCTCCAGCGAAAGCACCAGATTGCCCATATATTCGGCCTGCATCGGGCGATTGCAGGCGTGCCGGTCCCAGTGTGTGCTCAGGAGCACAAAGCGGCGGCCGGTGGCCTGCTCCTCAAGGTAGATCCATGTGGCAATGCGGATGCGCCGATTGCCCTGCGAGTAATTCTGAATGTCACTTTCCAGCAGACGGTATTTTTTCTGATTGTAGGCGATGCCGGTAAAGCTGTAGTTTCCCTCCTTGGTTTTGGGATTGACAAATGAATAAATCTCTCCGATGCGGTCGGCAAACAGCGCATAGGCCGTCTCGGAAATTTCCTGAATGCCGGCCGCATCCGGCAGATACTGCAGGATCACCTCGCAGATGCCGTCGATGCGCCGGTCAATTGCGGGCGCGTCCGGGGTCAGCTCCTCCGAAAGAATGTTCCATGACAGGATGCGTGCGTCGGTACCGGGTTCCCGCTCCACGGTATGCAGATCAATTTGTGGTTGCATAGATGATGAAGTTCCTTTCTTTTGCTCTCCGCGACAGGTGCGAAAGCGTATGTCTCCGGGGCGGGGCTGCCGGAAACTGCAAAGGCTCCGTCGGCCTGTGCGATGGGGCCCTTGCCCCGGCTGCCCCGTCTTTAATTGAACCGGAAATCCGCCCAGATGGGATTGTGGTCGGACGCGGCAAGCGTTTGCGGGGTCTGCAGCAGCTTGAAGAACAACGGCTCCAGTCCGGTGGTTGAGGTGATGTGGTCAATCACATCCTCGTCCAGCGCAAAGCCGATTTCGGCCGCGGCATACCGCGCCTCGGTCTGCGCGGTGTCCAACAGATATTTTTTGAAATAGGGCGTGGACTCCAGCGTGTTGAAATCGCCGGTGGTAACGATGGGGCAGCCGTACTGCTCCGCCAGCTCGTTGACCTTTGCGGTCATCTCTATCGCATCGGTCTCACGGTTTTCCCGCACAATGTCCCAATGCGTGCTCATCACAATGAATTGCTGCCCGCTCTCCCTGTGACGGAACAGGCCCCAGGACATCAGCCGGATGCGCTGATTGCCCACCGAGTAGAGTACGTTCTCCTGCTCGAGCAGCTCCACGGTATTGCGGTTATACATCAGACCGGTGTAGCTGAATTCCCCGTTCGGGGTTTTCTGCCCTGCAAATTCATAGATGTCTCCAAGCTCCTCCTCCAGCAGCGCCCAGCCCGAACCGGACACCTCCTGCAGCCCCACCACGTCCGGCAGATAGTAGAGCAGCGTGGTTGTGACCAGATCCTTGCGGGAAGAAAGGCTGCCGAGCGGCGACTCGGGGGACAGCTCCTCCGAAAGAATATTGTAGGACATGATGCGCAGGTCCGCCTCTTCCCCGCGTTCGCAGTCCAGATCCGCCTCATACGCCACCTCATACCGGTTGAGGCCGTCCGGCAGATTGAATCGGTCCGAATAGCGGTCATCCATGTAATCGTTCAGAAAACGCTTGCAGGCCAGCTCGGCGGAACGCTGGTTTGTGCCAACGATCAGAATGTTGCTGTAGGCGGCGCGAATCAGATAATGCTTGGAGTCGGGTGCTTCGGCGCCGGTATAGCAGGAGGCAAACTGCTCACGGGAGGTAACGCCGAGCAGAATCTCGTACTCTGCCGCCGGCTCGGCGTCGCTGACCACAGGAAGCGTAACCGAAAAGGAATTCCGGAGCCGGGTTGCCATCTGTTCCGCATAGGACTGCAGCACAGAATTCCCCTCGGGGTATACAATGCGGTAGTTTTCAATCGGGTTTTCCGAAAAGAAGAATTCATACTGCTCCTCCGAGTGCCACGTGCGGTCTCCGCCAAAGGTCAGCGTTCCGTCCGCCCCCTTCACCAGCAGCTCCTCGCAGAATACGTCAACCGCCTGCATCAGCGCCTGCCTGGTGTGCGCGGCAATCACAATTTTGCCGTTCTCCTCACGGATACTGTAATCAAAGTAACCGATCTCGTCCATCACAGCCGCGGTTTCCGGGCGGTTGGTCAGACCGATCAGAATTTCCTTCCTTCCGTCCGCACCCTCTCCCTCCTGCAGAAAGTCGTCGCTCATTTCCGCCAAAGCGCCGCAGGCGTCCCGGATGGTCTCATAAATCTGAACGGTTTTTTCCAGCAGCTCATCATCGGCGTTCGACGGCCGCACCAATGTGTACTGCGTCTGCCCGCCTGATGCAATTACAATGGCAGAATCTGTATTTTTTTCATCTGTCTCCCTATCGTCTCCCTCTTCGCCGCCGCATGAGAGGAAACATCCCCCAAGTATGGCGATTATGAGCAAAAACGTACAATTTTTCAACCATAATCCGTGGCATTTCATTTCTATCCTCCATGTTTCGTGAAAGAATATTTTCATATCCCGCATATATTATAACAACCTGACATGTCAATTGCAATCGCCAATGGTTCGTTCCATGTGGAAAAATGTCAGATTATTTTCGCAAAATTCATTGACTTTTGGAAGTTTGCGTGATACAATAAAACCAGCCAATGCCGACACAAGAGAGGAGGGCCGGAATGCCACTGGTTCGATATGTACGCTTTCAGTTCAACGCCGACGGGAGCAACCGCCCGTCGAAGCAAACCATACAGACCTCGGATTACGCCTTTTCCGAGCTGCAGAATGAAAAATTTACCGACAACATCCGGGTCACACTCTCCAACGGCTATTTTGTCTGCGGGCATGAAAAAGCCAGCCCGGGCTATACGCTGAATACCAACGCGCACGGGCTGTACTTTCACTATGTTGCCGACGGAAAAGGAACCTACAACGGCCTGCCGTTTGAAAAGCAGGACATTTTTGTCATCCGTCCGCACGCGCGCAAAAAGATGATTGCCGACCATGACCAACCATGGGAGATCTTTTGGTGCGTGTGGAAGGGGGAGGTTGCCAAGGTGATGGCCAGCAAGCTGGCGGCCTATGAGGACAACCGTTTTTACCGGCTGGATGCGAATATCCAATTGCAGGGATTGTTCCGCTACCTGATCTACAACAACCACCGCGAAAAGAAGATTGAAAAGCTGGTCAACAGCTTTGCGGAAATGCTGCTGGCCGACTGCCGTTTGGTGGAGCGGGAGGATCAGGGGCGCCAGAGCGCCTCCCACGCCGAGGTGATCCGGGAGATGCAGAGCTACATCGACCGGCATTTTCAGACCGTGACCGTGGAGGGGGTGGCACAGATGTTTCACTACAACCGGCGCTATCTCTCTTCCCTTTTCCGCAGACAGGTCGGCAGCACCATTCAGGACTGGATTCAGGAGGCCAAGCTGCGGCATGCCGAGGCCTGCCTGCTGGGAGACAGAATGTCCATGGAGGAGGTCGCCATCTCCTCGGGTTACTCCAACTACTCGGCCTTTATCAAGGCCTTTAAGGCAACACCGCGCAAAGCAAGGGGCTTGAAATTCAGACAAAAATATGGTATAATAAACCCATGGATAAACAAATGAGCATGTCGTTTTTGCACGACGAATTGAAAGAAGTCAGCACGCAC